>JAQGOW010000534.1 GCA_028293405.1 Verrucomicrobiales bacterium | reverse complement strand
CAGGGACAATCTGGACCAGCGGATTTTCGTAGAGGTCTTTTAAAACAGCCAGCTTTCCAACACGGTCACGCGCGAAGTAGGCGTAGACTTCACACACAACGGGAAGAGTGGTTACGAAACGTCGTCGTTGTTGGAAGAGATCGAGGAGGATTTTTTGCGCTTTGGATGAGTGGGGTTGGCGGAGTGGATCGCGATAGGCAATCCAAAATGATGCATCCAGAAAAACGCGGTTGTGCATCATTCTTCCTTGTTCACCATTTCGTCATAAGCCGCGCGACTGGCTGCATTTTGATAATAGTCGTCCGGTAACGGCGGAGTTTCGACCCACTCACCACCGCGTTTCATATAACGCTTTGGCGTCCCGTAAATGTAATGATCGTGGTTGATCGCGCCGTCCTCATGACCGGCAAAAGTTGAATCATGCGGAATCGGCTTGAGCATCGGGTTGTTGGTCCACACGTCGTCCGGAAGCTCCATCTTTTCGTCGATGAAATCACGAATCACGGCGGCCATTGGCTTGCCAAGGCGCGAGGCTTCCGTCTGGACGAACTCATGTTCCGTCCTGCTCAGGTAAATTTGCGTTCTGATCATTGGGCTGCCCTCCACCGTGATTTCAGGTCGAACCGGCAGCGCATCCTGGATTATCAGCGCTTCTGATTTGTGCGGAGGATATTTCCGCTCGGTTGACTGCCTCTTCGGCTTCATACATCCCAATGTATATACATCACGACGTCTGTCAACCCTTTTTCATCAGCCTATATTCCATGCTATCGACCAGTGCCTGAAGGCTTGCCTCGATGATATTGTCATCCACGCCGACCGTGCCCCACTCGTCTTTGCCATCGCTCGACTCGATCAACACTCGAGTCTTCGCAGCCGTGCCTGTGCCGGAGTCGAGAATACGCACCTTATAATCCGTCAGCTTGATCTTCTTCACTTGCGGATAAAATTCCGCCAACGCTTCACGGAGCGCCTTGTCCAGTGCGTTCACGGGACCGTCCCCTTCCGCGACCGTGTGCGCTTGCTTGCCGTCGACTTGCACTTTGATCGTTGCTTCGCAAACCGATTTGCCGCCCTCGCCGCGCATAGAAACGTGATAGCCGTGCACCTTGAAGGGCAGTCGCGAATGTTGAAGCGCTTTACGGATCAAAACAGCAAGCGAGCCCGCAGCAGCTTCAAATTCGTAACCTTCATGCTCCAGTTGCTTGATGCGATTCAAAATCGCCTTCAACTCCGGCGTGTCGTTGCTCAGCTTGATACCGAGCTCCTGCGCCTTCATTACGATGTTGCTGCGACCGGCAAGATCGCTGATCAAGACCGTGCGACTATTTCCCACGAGCGACGGGTCGATGTGTTCGTAACTGCTCACCAACTTCTGCACCGCGTTGACGTGCGTGCCGCCTTTGTGTGAAAACGCAGCCGAACCAACCCATGGCTGGCGCGGACTGGGGCGCAAATTTGCGATCTCATCCACGAACTGTGACAACTCCTTCAACTGGCGCAACGAGCGTTCCGGCACACAAGATTTCTTCATCTTGATTGCCACGTTCGGGATTACGCTCGTCAAATTACAATTGCCGGTGCGCTCGCCGTAACCGTTGATCGTCCCTTGCACATGCGTCGCGCCAACTTCCAAACCCGCCAACGCGTTTGCCACGCCGAGACCAGAATCATCGTGCGTATGCATGCCGATCGGCTTCTTTAAATTCTGCTGCGCAACTTTCGTGATTGCGGCGACTTCAGCCGGCAACGAACCACCGTTTGTGTCACACAAAACGATGATATCCGCGCCGGCGTCCTCAGCCGCTTTCCAGGTCGCGATTGCGTACTTCGCGTCGAGCTTGTAGCCATCGAACGCGTGTTCCGCGTCGTAAACGACAAATTTTCCGTGGGACTTTAAATGCCGCACGGTATCGGCGATCATCGCTAGATTCTCCGCTGGCGTCGTGCGCAAAACTTCCTTCACGTGGAGCATGGAAGTCTTGCCATAAATCGTCACAACAGGAGTTGCGGCGTCGAGCAACAACTGCACCTGTTCATCGTCCTCAACGCGCACACCTTTGCGCCGCGTTGATCCAAACGCCGCCAACTTCGCGTTTTTGAACTTCTTCCTCTTCGCTTCCGCAAAAAATTCGATGTCCTTCGGATTGGAACCGGGCCAACCGCCTTCAATATAATGCACACCAAAAGCGTCGAGTCTTTCGGCAATTCGCAGCTTGTCTGCGACCGAAAAGTTAATGCCTTCGCCCTGACTGCCATCGCGCAGGGTCGTGTCGTATATTTCCACCTCAGGTCTCATAAATTCCGCAAAAATGCGGAAATGACTATTTACGCCAGCGAAGCTCGAATTGCACGAATTATCAGGTCACCGCGAAGGCGCTGAATACAGGCGGTGTGGAAAGCATCCAATGTTGTGCAAAAAGATTCCCTCTGGTGCGGAACAAAGAGGGAACTAGATTACCATCTATGGCTGCGTCGCACACAGCAAAGCCGCTGGCTTGGTTTCACGGATCAAAACACCTGGTGACGAACCGGCGGTTGGCACTGAAGCTGTCGCCATTCTATATCACGGTGCTGGCAACGTGTATTGCATTTGGATTGGACTTGTCACTTGGGACCTTCGCCAGTGAAGCAACCGACGCATTTTATATAATCGCCGCTGCCGCGAGTGCTTATGCGGGCGGCTGGCGCTTTGGCGTTGTATCGGTTGGCCTTGGGCTGCTGCCGAACGTCGCGTTATTCAACAGCCCACATTATTCCCTTGCCATCGGCGCGTACGGTTGGGAACACATCATTGTCACCAGCATCATCGCTGTAATACTCGCCTACCTCGTTGGCCGGTTGCGCAAAGAACAGCACGCCCTTCAAACGCTCAACAACCAACTTGAACATCGCGTCAGCCTTCGCACCGCCGAACTCGAAGAATCCAATCGCCAGCTGGAAGCATTTTGCCACACCCTTGCCCACGATCTCCGCGCTCCGTTGCGCGCGATCCAGGGCTTCTCTGAAATCACGTTGGCGGAGAATGCCGAGCACATGAGCGAGGACGGCAAACAAGCTCTGACTCGCATCGGCAACTCCGCCGAAATGATGGGCCGGCTTATTTTTGACCTCTTGGGATACACGGCAATTCAGCGCACCAAAGTCGCTGTCGCACAAACGTCGTTACAGCAAGTCGTCGACCGTGCGCTCGCAATTCTCGCTCCCGAGATCCACGAGAAAAAAGCCACTGTTCAAATCGACGCCCCACTCCCTGTCGTCACCGGCGACTTTGTGCTATTGGAACAAATAGTCCTGAGCATCCTCACCAATGCATTGAAGTTCACGCGTGATAACATTCGAACCGAGATTCGTATCTGGGCCGAATCCTCTGCATCGTCGATTCGGCTCGCGATCGAAGACAATGGCATCGGCATCGATCCGCAATATCACGAACGCATTTTCGGGCCATTCCAACGGCTTGATTCGCTAGCGAAATATCCCGGCACTGGCATCGGGTTGGCGATCGCCAAAAAAAGCCTTGAACGACTTGGGGGCAAGATTAGCGTGGAATCGCACTTCAACAAAGGTAGCCGTTTTTGGATCGAACTTCCCAACTCGCAACCGACTTCGGTTGAATAACGCCGACCTTGTCGTCTTCAAACATGCATAATGACGGCCCGTCGCCTAATCGCGTTAATTTGCACTTTCGTACTAACTCTTACTTTCACCAGCACTGCGGCCACCAAATACAACGACGCGTTCCCGTCGGCCGCTTCGAAAAAAGGTCTGCAAGTCGACATGATCGACGATGCGCTCGCGCTCGGGGTTAAGCACGGTGCGTTAAATTTTGACCTCGCCCGCCTTATTGACCCTGCTGGTGACACAAACAATCCGAGTTATGAACTCAACGGCAAACTCTTCCATTTCCGTCGCGATTATCTGCAGGCGATGTATAGCCGTATCAAAGCGCTGTCCGACCACGGCATTCTTGTTTACATCATTGTCCTCGCCTACACGTCACCTGATCCGCAGGTCAATCGCATCCTCCACCATCCGCACAGTATCGAAAATCCGCCGAACGGCCTCGCTGCATTTAACACTGTCACCGACGAAGGACGGGCGTGGTTTCAGGCAAGCATGGAGTTCATTGCGGAACGCTGGGCTCGAACGGATCAACAATTTGGTCGAGCGATTGGCTACATCATTGGCAATGAAGTCAACTCGCATTGGGAGTGGAACAATATGGGCAAGGTCACGATGGAACAATTTGCCGACGACTACTTGCGCACGGTCCGTCTCGCGAACACCGCCGTTCGCAAACAGTCGGCATCAGCGCGCGTTTACCTTTCGCTCGAACATCACTGGAACATCCATTATCCGCCACTGACAGAAGAGCAAAGCTTCCCTGCCCGTCCGTTCCTCGAATATTTTGCGCGCCGCGCGCGCGAAGGCGGCGACTTTGATTGGCATCTCGCTTTTCACCCGTATCCGGAAAACCTGTTCGAACCGCGTTTCTGGAATGACAAATCGGCCACCACCAGCACGAACACTCCGCGCATCACTTTCAAAAATCTCGAGATGCTCACGCAGTTCATGAATCAGCCAAACCTTCGTTACTACGGCAAACCGCGCAGCATCATTCTCAGCGAACAAGGCTTTCACACACCCGACGGTCCTGATGGCGAGAAAATCCAAGCCGCCGCATATTGTTATGCTTACAAAAAAGTCGAATCTCTTAAGGGCATCGACGCGTTCATCCTCCACCGGCACGTTGACAACGCAAATGAAGGCGGGCTCATGCTTGGGCTTCGTGGCATGACTCCCGCACGTGGCGAGCAACATCCTAGGAAACTCATTTACGAATGCTTCCGCACCGCTGACACGCCGGATTGGAAAGAAACTTTCCGATTCGCCTTACCCATCATTGGTTTAAAAGATTGGAAAAGCCTGACGTCACAAAACCACGTGATTCCCCCAAAACTCCACTAACCGATTTCGGCGGCAGTTGTAGACAGGGGTTTTGCTGACAGGCCGATGTAAAGTCTCCGACCGTTACAACCCGCTTTCGTCCGATTCCGCGTGTTAGCTCAGTTGGTATTCTCGACCACCAATGGCGGGGCCGAAGTACAGATGTCTGCTCACGACAGGCTGGGCGATAGCGCAGATCATCTCTGCGCACGCAGATGTCATCACCTTTCACAACGACCTTGCGCGCACCGGCGCAAATACAAACGAAACGATTCTCACGCCATCGAACGTCAACAGTAGCAACTTCGGACTCTCGTTCAGTAATTCAGTCGACGGCCAGGTCTATGCGCAACCGCTTTACCTTTCAGGAATGGCGATTCCGGGCCAAGGCACGCACAACGTCATTTTCGTGGCGACCGAACATAACTCTGTCTACGCCTTCGACGCCGACAGCAACACCGGGCCGAACAACGGGCTCTTCTGGCACGTCAATCTCGGCCCTTCAGTTCCCTCACCGAACAACATTTGGACGCGTTACGGAACCTTCGGCGACATCACTCCGGAAATTGGCATCACCAGCACGCCAGTGATTGATCGCGCCAAAGGCACGCTCTATACAGACACGTTTAACTGGGATGGAACCAATTTTTCCCATCACATTCACGCGCTCAATATTACGAACGGCACCGAACAACCCTACAGCCCGGTGCTAGTGACTGCATCGGTTCCCGGGACCGGAGCCGGCAGCACAAATGGCCGCATCCAGTTTCTTGCGATGTTGCAGATGCAACGCCCTGCCCTCACACTCGCGGGCGGAGTTCTCTACGTTTGTTATGGCAGTATCGGCGACAACGACCCTTATCACGGCTGGGTCATGGGCTACAATTCCACCAACCTCTTGCAATTGACAAACTACCTTTTCAACACCACTGCCAACGGCGGCGAAGGCGGCATCTGGATGGCGGGTTGCGGGCTCGCGGTCGACGCGCAAACAAACTTATTTTTCCAGACCGCGAATGGAACGTTCGATGCCACTAACGGCACCGACTATGGCGATTGTTTCTTAAAACTCACGACCGCTGGACACCTCGCGGTTGCGGACTACTTCAGTCCATCAAATCAACAAGCGTTAGCCGATGGCGATCGAGACCTTGGGTCAGGTGGCGTCCTGCTCTTGCCTGATTCAGTCGGCAGCGCCGCCAATCCTCACCTCACCGTTGGTTGCGGCAAGGAGGGCACAATTTATTTGATGGATCGCGACAACCTCGGACACTTCAGCGCGACCACCAATCGCGTGGTTCAGCAACTTACGACGGCAGTTGGTGGAACCTTGGCATCGCCGTGTTACTTGAGTGGCCGCGTCTATTACCAGGGCTCGCATGATTTTTTGAAAGCCTTCACAATTACAAACGGCCAGTTCAACCCCACACCCACAAAGTCGATAAATAGCGTCACCACATTCCACGGCACAACGCCCAGCGTGTCCGCCAACGGAACATCTAACGCAATCGTCTGGACCATCCAAACAGACGCCTACACCAACAACTTTCCTCCCGGTCCGGCCATCCTCCACGCTTACAACGCCACGAATGTCGCGCAGGAACTTTACAACAGTTCCCAGGTTCCG
>JAQGOW010000475.1 GCA_028293405.1 Verrucomicrobiales bacterium | reverse complement strand
CGCGATACCAACCAATGCTGTCGTTCAAAGTAGCAACCAGCTCGGCAGTGGTCGCTTTGCCCAACGGGCGAAACGGGCGTTGCTTGAAACTGTCCGGCACAATACGAAAGATGCGACCGCGATCATTCCCACTATTGAGGTCCAAATGCTTCTTCAAGTCCTCGGGCAAAGACCACGGGTGCTCGATACATTCACGATACATATCGATGACGTAAAGGCTGCCATCCGGCGCATTCAAAAACTCCACCGGCCGGCACCAAAGATCAGTCGCGGCCAAAAATTCATTGGTCTTTTCATTGATCACGCGCTCCGCTTTCAATGCGACTTTGTCCGATGAAACCTGCGACACAACTTTCCGGCTCGCCAGATTGCCCGCCGGTTCGGCGATGAACGCGTTATCTTCAAAACCTTCCGGGAACACGTCGCCTTTATACATCGTGATGCCGCACGCGCTGGTGAAGAAGCCAGACGCCTTGCCGCCGCCTTCAAGCAGTCCAGGATGCAACCCGCTCACGCGCCACTTCGTGCGAATCTGCCGCCACGGTTCTTCCGGGCTAAGACGAAACACTTCCGCCGCACCGCCATCAACCGGAATCGAAACCAATGACGAGGGCATCGAGTAAAGGGGGTTCCGATCATAACGCAGTTCATACATGAACGTGTCGATGTGATCCGCGTTGCTGCACGTAAACTTGCGTCCGCGCGAGTCGAAGCTCAGCCCGAACTGTCCACCGCCCGCTTCAGCGCGCCACGCGTAGGTCGTTGGATCAAACGAAAAATTGCGACGCTCCAGGTCGAGCGGCTTTTCATTCGGCAACGCCACATTCGTGACATACCCGCCGTTGCCCGCCGCCAAACCGTGAATGCGATTATCCAAACCCCAGTTCAACCCATTCACGAGCGCCTGCACATTCAACTTATCTTTCTTCGTGCCAAACCCGCTGTAGATCACTTTGCGCACATCCGCTTTGCCGCTGCCCGTTGTGTCCTTGAGATAAATAATATCGGGCGACACCGTGACGAAAATTCCGCCGTTATAACAAATCACTCCAGTAGGCCACCCCAAGTCATCTGCGAACACGTGCGATTTATCGTATTTGCCGTCGCCATCGGTGTCCTCGAGAACGACGATTTTGCCGAGGTGCGGATGCACATCGCGTAGCTCCGAATAGTCGTTCATCTGCACGACATACATCTTGCCGTTCTCATCAATCGCCGCAGCGACTGGATCAGTCACCAATGGCTCGCAAGCGATCAGCTCAAATTTGAAGCCGCCTTTGATCTTAATTGATTCGACCGCTTTATCGCACGGAACCGCGGGATAACGAGGTAGGTCCTTGTCGGAAAGTTCGTCCGCGGCGAGCGCGAGAATTGGAGAAAGCAAAATGGCACTGAACCAACGTTTCATCACGCCATTCAACAACGCGACCTGCCGTTTGCCAAGGTTCTTGTGACCGGCGCGCTTAGACGTGCTGGCTTTTAACAGGCGCCGTAATCATCGTTCCCGGCCATCGAATCTGAATCGCGCGATCATCATAAAATCGCAGCAAATCATAATCCTTCTGATGCGTCACCTCGAGATCGCCGAGCCCATGCTTGTGCGCCCACGCTTTAACCACCGCCACATTGCTCGGCTCACAAGCGCGCGCCGTAAAAATCTTCACCTGCACACCCGCGGTCTTCAACGCATTCACGACGGCTAACATTTCGGCGAAAGGTTCGCCAATGGGGTAGGGCGGTTCGAAGTGACCGGGGTTATCCGTGCGACTCAAAGTCCCATCGAGGTCAAAACCAATCCAATGCGCCTTCTGCACCAGCACCGGTTCTTCATCCGGCAAAAAACGGACTAAATGCCCATGAGGTGGCGCGGGCTTGATATCAGGCAACGAGAGCTTTGCGGACACGCCTCAAGGATGCGGAATAAAATCCATCTCGGCGAGCACCTTTTGGCCATCAGCCGACGCGACGTAGTTCACGAAATCAATCACAGTTTTTTTGTCCCGATTCTTGTTCGTGTAAAGATGCAGATTGCGCGCGAAAGGATACGAACCCTTCTGCACCATTTGCTCGGTTGCGGCGATATTGTCGATCGAAACCAATTTCGCTCCACCTTGCGTCGCAGTCTTGAAACTCGAATAACCGATCCCGTTCGGATCATTCTTCACCGCTTCCACGAGCGACTTGTAATCAACGAACGTCTTCGCATTCGGCGCATAAGCGTTCGTGCCTAAAGCCAGTTCCAGAAACCCGAGATGCGTGCCCGAAACAGGGTTGCGGATATATATATTGATCGCCGCATCGGGTCCGCCGACTTCGCTCCAGTTTTTGACGTTGCCGGCAAAAATATCATGCACCTGTTGGCGCGTCAGATTGCTCACCGGATTTTGCGCATTCACCGCAACACCCACGGCATAAGCGCCGATCAAATGATCCTCAAATGCGATGCTGCGATCGTTCGCAAACGCGACATCGTTCGAAGTGACCAAACGCGATGTCGCCGCAACGTCGCAGCGGTCGACCATCAACGCGCCCAGTCCGTAAGACGAACCTTTAAATTCTGTGTCGAACTTCATTCCCTGATGCGACTTCGAATAATCCTGAATCAATCGTGGCGCGAGCTCTTCGCCGACCGTGTTCGAACCGCGAATAACAATGTTATCTTTGTCCGCCGCGGCGTTGTCGTTGGCGCTTTGCTCTGAACAACCTCCGAACAGAGCCAGTGCGATCAGTAACGGAGCATTTTTCAAAAGCGTTTTCATAGAGGTCCTCTTATAGGTTTGGGAACAGTTCGAGATTACGCCTCGGCTTGCGTCACCGTCAATCGTCAATTGACCCCATGCCCGACTAGTGTTAAGAAACGACACGTTACTGCCACACCCAACATGAGCAAAAAGTGGTTTGCCGCTGGCGACGTCAATGGCTTCTTC
>JAQGOW010000468.1 GCA_028293405.1 Verrucomicrobiales bacterium | reverse complement strand
ATTCCGCTCCTCAAATCCACGGACGAAATCAAATACGTCCTTGGCACACAACAAGATTACGACTGGGCCAAGGAACAACTCGCAAAATATAAATTGGCCGACCTTTGCCCTATTCTTTTCTCCTGGGTCAGTCCATTGCAACCGCATCAGCAAGACAAAGCATTGAAGCCGGTGCCGGCGAACCAGACTCCGATTTCCCGAGTCGAACTCGTGGAGAGAATCGTGGCTGACGCCCTGCCCGTGCGATTTCAACTGCAGATGCACAAGTTCATTTGGCCGCCCGACCAAAAAGGCGTGTGACGTGAAGAGCAAAACACAACGCGTTCTCAACCAACTCCGCGACTTCGAATCGCCGAACGTCACGTTCATCGATCCCGAAGGCGGTTGGCCGATCGTCTGGGAACGCGCAAGCGGCATGCATGTCTGGGACGTCGAAGGCAAACGCTACCTCGACCTCACCGCCGCGTTCGGTGTCGCTGCTGCGGGCCATGCCAATCAACGCGTCGTTGCCGCAGGCCAAAAACAAATGGCCAAGTTGTTACACGCAATGGGCGACGTCCACCCGCATGCATTGAAAGCACAGCTCGCGCGCGAGCTCAGCCGCATCACTTTCGAACGCTGGGGTTCAATCACCGCAAAAACCATCTTCACAAATTCTGGATTTGAAGCCGTCGAGGCCGCTCTTAAAACCGCCATGCTCGCCACTGGCAAACCTGGTGTCATCGCCTTCGAGTCAGGCTACCATGGGCTCGGCTACGGCGCTCTCAGCGCGACTCATCGCGCTCATTTTCGTTCCCCTTTCAAATCGCAACTCAAAAACTTTGGTCACTTCTCTCCATTTCCAAAAACAAAAACCGACCTTGCCGAAGTGGAGCTTCAGCTTCGAAAACTTTTCCGTTCTAAAAGGATCGGCGCTGTCCTCGTCGAGCCGATCCAGGTGCGCGGCGGTGTTAATATACCGCCCGCCGGATTTTTGAAGCTCCTGCGCAAGCTCTGCACTCGGTTCGGCGCGTTGCTCGTGTTTGATGAAATCTACACTGGATTCGGCCGCACCGGAAAATGGTTTGCCTGCGAACACGACAAAGTTGTTCCCGATCTCATTTGCCTCGGCAAGGCGCTCACCGGTGGCTTTCCATTGTCCGCTTGCGTTGGCCGCGCTGACGTCATGGATTACGCCTGGCCGATTTCCAGCGGCGAAGCGATTCATACCAGCACCTTCCTCGGCCATCCGGTCGGTTGCGCCATGGCGCTCGCGCAAATTCAGGAAATCCAAAAACGGAAATTGGTCGACGCCAGTGCGACGTCCGGTGGAATTGCGGTGAATCTTTTACGTGCGCTCGCCAAATCAAAAACGCTCAACGTCGACGTTCGCGGTCGTGGCTTGCTGATTGGCGTAGAACTCAATCGCGGCGATGGCGTGCCAGCGACAAACGAATCGCTGCTCATCATCAAGCGCATTCTCGCGCGCGGTTTCGTTCTTTTGCCGGAAGGCGAACCAGCCAACGTCATTAGCCTCACACCGCCGTTGATCATCAACCCTACCCAACTGCGCGCAACGGTTCAGGCGCTTGCGGAAGAGATGGAAGATTTTTAATGAAGCTCACCGAAATGAAGTCTATTTTGGCTGAGCACAAGCTGATGCTCACCAAATCGCTTGGTCAAAACTTTTTGCACGACGCCAACCAGCTTCACCGCATCGCGGAGGCAGCTGAGTTATCGAAATCAGACAAAGTGCTGGAGATCGGGCCCGGGCTCGGACCTTTAACCGAACTGCTCCTCGAACAGGCCGGGCAAGTGTTGGCGATTGAAAAGGATGAGCGCTTGTTCAAGCTATTGCAGCTACGTTTCTCAGACTGTATAACGTTGCTGCACGACGACGCTCTGGCATACGTTAAACAACATCGTGATTGGGCAGGCTGGAAATTGGTATCAAACCTGCCCTACTCTGTCGCGTCGCCTATTCTTGTCGAGTTAGCCCTGGCGACAACTCAACCGGAGCGCATTGTCGTAACTTTGCAGATCGAAGTGGCGCTACGAATTTGTTCTGAGGCGGACTCAGATGATTATGGCCTGCTGACATTGCTGCTCGGGCTCAACTACGAATCGCGCGGCTGGTTCAAAATTCCGTCATCATGTTTTTTTCCGTCGCCCGATGTCGACTCGGCGTGCATCACTTTGGTGCGGCGGCCAGAGCCGTTGCTCTCTCCGGAACTCCAGGCGAAGTTTGTGCGCATCGTGAAACTCTCTTTTTCACAACGTCGCAAGATGATGCACAAGCTGCTCAAATCCCAATGGCCGGACGATCAACTCACGGAGGCCATGAATAAACTCGGCATCTCGCTCCAGATACGCGCTGAGAAACTTTCGCTCGAGCAATTTGTCGAACTGACCAAACTTCTGAACGCACCATGAGCGAAGAGATTTTCGATATCGTCGATGAATGCGACCAGGTGATTGGCCAATGTCCACGGAGCGAGGTGCATCGGGTTGGGCATAAGCACCGCGCCATTCACGTGCTCGTGTTCAATTCACGGGGCGAAGTTTTCTTGCAGAAACGGTCGATGAGCAAAGACACCCATCCGGGGGTTTGGGATTCATCGTCATCGGGACACTTGGATACGGGTGAGGATTACGATGCGTGCGCGATTCGGGAGTTGCGGGAGGAAATTGGACTGGCGATCGAACAACCGCCGCAACGGTTATTCAAGATCGACGCGTGCTCGGAAACCGGCCAGGAATTCGTTTGGGTTTACAAATGCCACTCGGAAGGTCCGTTTAGCTTGCACCCTGAGGAGATTGAGCGCGGGGATTGGTTTGGGCGCGATCGGGTGACCAAATGGATCGCCCAGACACCAAATGAATTTGCGCCGGCGTTCGTGTTGATATGGCGCAACTTCACCTCTTATGATAAAGCTACTGTTCGACTTGATTAGCCTTGATTAGCCTTGATTAGCCTTGATTAGCCTTGATTAGCCTTGATTAGCCTTGATTAGCCTTGATTAGGCGCGGGGAGCTTGAGATCAAGCATGCTGAAGGGGCCCCCACCCTTCCAGGGGGTTTGACCCGTTACACCGTTACAACCCTTGTAAACATTGGTGATTTTTACTGTTTTACCCGTTACAAAGGGCGTTACACACCCTCTGCGGAGGCGTTACAACGGAGTCCGTCCTAATCACAACTGCAGCTTGCCTCATCATCGGCTTCGGCTTTTTGCCGCGGCGGACCTTGTTTAAGCCAGACCATGAGCAGGCCGATGTCGGACGGGGAAACGCCGGAAATTCGCGAGGCCTGACCGAGGGTGGCGGGTTGGATTTTGGCCAGCTTTTGACGGGCTTCGGTGCGCAGGCTTGGGATCTTGGTGTAATCGATCCAGCTCGGGATTTGTTTGTCTTCGAGATTTTTCAGCTTCGCGACATCGATCTCTTGCCGCGCTATGTAGCCTTCGTATTTGACCGCGATTTCCACCTGCTGCATGACTTCCTGCGACAGGTCGGTTCGGGCGCAAGGCATGGTGGCGTAGGTTGTTTCGGTTCGGCGAAGAATCTGGGCTAACGAATCTGGGCCTACGCGGGTATTGTCCAAGCGATCCAACTCGGCCTCGAAGGCTTCCTTTTTGGCTACGAATTTTTTGTAGTTCCGCGCGGGCAAGAGTCCGATGTCGTAAGCGGCTTGGCTCAAGCGCATGTCGGCGTTGTCCTGGCGGAGGAGCAAACGATACTCGGCGCGCGAGGTGAACATTCGATAGGGCTCAACCGTCCCTTTGGTCACGAGGTCATCAATGAGCACGCCGATGTAGGCTTCGTTGCGGCGCAGGATGAGCGGGTCCTTTTGTTGGACGCGACGCGCGGCGTTGATGCCGGCGATGAGCCCTTGAGCACCCGCCTCTTCGTAACCGGACGTGCCGTTGATTTGGCCAGCTAGGAAAAGATTGCGGCAAACCTTCGTTTCCAACGAGGCATGGAGCTGGGTCGGGAAAGCGAAGTCGTATTCGACCGCGTAGGCGGGTCGCATGATTTCAGCGTTCTCACAACCAACAATGGTGCGCACCATCTCGTGCTGAACCTCAAAGGGAAGGCAGGTCGAGAAGCCGTTGACGTAGATTTCGTCGGTGACAATCCCCTCGGGTTCCAGAAAAAGCTGTTGCCGCTCCTTTTCCGGGAACTTCACAATTTTGTCTTCGATGGACGGGCAATACCGTGGCCCGACGCCTTCGATGACGCCGGAATACATCGGCGACTTGTGAATGTTCTTGCGGATGATTTCGGCGGTGGCGTCCGTGGTGTAAGTAATGTAACACGGCAGCTGGCCGTTGATTTGGGAAAGGATTGAACCGGGCGGATACTTCCCCTGCCCTTGTTCTTTGGATTGTTCCACGTGGAACAATCCTGCGCCGTCAACCCCAACACTCTTTTGTTCCACGTGGAACAAATCATCCCTCCAATAGGTGAACCACGGGACCGGATCGTCACCGGGCTGTTCCTGGGTTTTGGAAAAATCGATGCTCTTGCGAACCAATCGCGGCGGCGTGCCGGTCTTGAGACGCCCGAGCTCTAGACCGATTTCAGTGAGAGATCCAGACAATCCCATGGCGGCGGCCTCGCCTGCCCTGCCCCCGGATTGCTGGGTTTGACCGATGTGCATCAAACCGCGCAAAAAAGTCCCCGTTGTGATTACGACCGTTGCGCTGTGATATTGGACGTCGAGCGTGGTTTCAACCCCGTATACCTCACCGTCCTTGTGCAGGAGTTTTGAAGTCTGACCCTGTTTGCAATCCAAGCGATCCTGCCTCTCACAAACCCACTTCAAATAAAATTGATACGCCTTCTTGTCACATTGGGCACGCGGAGCCCAGACGGACGGACCCCTCTTTGTGTTCAGCATCCGGAACTGCAAACCCGTCATATCCGTGACCTTCCCCATCTCGCCGCCGAGGGCGTCGATCTCGCGGGCAAGGTGGCCCTTGGCCAAACCACCGATAGCCGGGTTACACGACATTTGCCCGATGGTGTCCAGATTGGTTGTCAGCAGCAACGTCTCACAGCCCATGCGGGCAGCTCCCAACGCGGCTTCAACACCGGCATGACCGGCGCCAACAACGATGACATCATACTTTTTTGGATAGACAAACATGTGTTACAAATTCAAACCACCGACGGTGCACGATCGAATTGTTCCACGTGGAACAATCATCCAAATTACGCGACCGAATACTTCGCCTCAAACGGCGTCAGGCCCTCGGATTTTTTAAGACGTCCGTTCGCAGCTAGATGTTCGCAAACCTTGAAGAGGGTTTCAAGATCATCGCTGCTAATCTTTGCGGCAATTTCACCAACGCTCGTCGGACTATCAGTCAGGGCGCCGATAAGCTTGCGTTGTAAATCAATGACAACCCCTGCCGCCTTCTTGCCAGCTTCTACACCAGGCTGATGATACGCATTGATGTTGACGATCGAGGCATAGAACCCGACCGCCCGCTCATACAACTCGATGAGCGCGCCGACGTTGAACGCATTCACTTCCGGGATCGTGATCGTGATCGATTCCCGCCCGCTCTCGTACAGCGCCGAGCGCGTCCCGCGCAAAAATCCCTGGAGATAATCGCCGCTGGTTACG
>JAQGOW010000427.1 GCA_028293405.1 Verrucomicrobiales bacterium | reverse complement strand
TTCAGCCGTTTGAGAATGACAGTGTCTGGACATTGCGTTCGATGTCTAAAATATCCCCGGGTTCAAACGGCAGAATCACTCGGCGGCTTTCGTCGACTGTCGTTTTCATGTGAAAAAACTATCACATAACTGAACGCGCATGACCACTCGAAAAAGGTCGTTAGTTTCGAAGCAAATGCGGTAAAAACCGGGTAAACGGGTTCGACTGTAAAACTTAAATTGAGCTCGAGAGACTAAGCCAACCGCCGTCAACTTACTGAGTGATACCTTGAGTGGTGTTGTCGTCCTCGGACATCTTGTACGTCAATGTCCACGCGTTGTAGGGAACAAATTGAGCGTGCCCGTCAGTGAACACACAGTTCGCACCGAGCTTCCCATGACCATCGCGCGGGTTCGGTGTGTTTTCGTTCCATGGATCCCCTCGTTTTTCCAACCGATCCATGATCGTATATGTGCGAGAGGGGCCGGGCTTTACATTCTGAAGACTTGTATATGGCCCAGCGGTGTAAGACTGCAGTTGATAGCTCTGGACGGTGTTGAGCGTTTTGCGTGGCCGTTTGCCACTTGCCAAATCATAGCGGTGCCAAACTCCGAAAACCTCGTAACTGTGTCCGTTCGTCGATGTCTTGTCCGTGCCCTTTGTCGCTAAATCTGCCAACGGGTAATAAACCTCTCCCGACCCCGTAGGCCATTCTACCGGACTGGTCGATGTAAAAGTGTTTGGATTGATAAAGTTATATGTGGTCGGACAAACGAACGACTTCAGATTGGGCACGTAAATACCTTTATTGCCTTTCGCCCTGGGGACCACGCCGTAGAGCCAATTCAAATCGTCGTCTGCCATTTGAGCTTGCGTGGCGTTCAGTTCGCCCGTGCCACCTCCACCTGGAGTGACTGCCTGCATCGTGCCGGTCAGTGAACCTCGAGGCGCAACATTTCCACTGAAAGCGTTGTTACCGGTGTATGAATCTTCCGCAAACAATTGCTGTCCGGTTCCCATTTGCTTTTGGTTGTTCAAGCAACTGATCTGACGCGCTTTTTCTTTCGCACGCGCGAGGGCAGGCAAAAGCATCGACGCCAAAATGGCAATGATGGCGATAACTACAAGTAACTCGATGAGGGTGAATCCAGTGGGCTTCTGGTTTAAACGACGGTTCATAAGCAGCACGTATGTAAACTGGGCAACGAAGTTGACGCTGTGCTGCGGACTAAAATGTCACGGGAAAATTGTTGCGTCAATGTGTTTGTGCCTGTGCGTCACAATGCACAGACAACACAAGTGACTTACTCAAGTAACTTAACTTTGGCGGGGCGATACCAAATGCGCGTGCGATTTACGACTGCCGTTTAAACGCAACACCTCACCGTTTCGCGCGCCGATATGTTTATCGTTCTCCACTGTGATCGCGCCGTTCACCAACACTAATTTGAACCCAGTCGAATAATGATGCGGATCTTTGTAAGTCCCGTTGTCCGTTACCGTCGCCGGGTCGAACACTGCGATGTCCGCGCAAGCACCCGGCTTGAGCACGCCACGATCTTTCAATTGAAAACTCATCGCAGGAAGACCGGTCATTTTGCGCACAGCATCTTCGAGCGTTAGCACCTTCAACTCGCGCACATAACGTCCAAGCACGCGCGCGTTGTTTCCGTAACCGCGCGGGTGCGGAACGCTTTCGCCAAATTTGCGCACGCCGCTGTCGGCGGCAATCATCGTGTTCGTGTGGCGCAGGAACGTTTGCAGATCCTGTTCGTCCATCCCGTGAAAGACCGCGCTCGCGCCGCCACGTTTTTCCACGTCGAGAATCAGCTCGATTTGATTATCCAACGAGTCGCTGCCGAGTTTCATTTTCGCCGCTTCAGGAACATTTTTGCCGTTGAGAGATTTATCAGCGCGAAACGACGCAATAACGGCGTAGCTGTAATCCGGCGTGCCGCGGCGCTTCAGCATGCCGTGCATTTGTTTGATGATGTCGGCCTTTTGTTTCGGGTCGGCGATGCGTTGCTTGAACTTGCCGCCTTCGCGCGCACCTTCGGGAATCAGTTGGCTGAGCGACGTGCTCGACGCGGTGTAGGCATATTCATCTTGCGTGATTTTCAAACCTTCAGCGCGAGCGGATTCAATTTCCTTGAGCACCTGCTCGGAGCGATGCCAACTGGTCGGACCGGAAAGTTTGATGTGAGAAACTTCGGCGCGCATATGACCTTCGCGAGCGATGTGAAAAACTTCCGAAAGCGAATCATCAATATGCGTGCCTTCATCGCGCATGTGACTGGTGTAAATTCCACCGCGCGCACCGACGACTTTCGCGACTTCAACCAGCTCATCAGTTTTTGCAAAAGTTCCCGGCAAATAAATCAGCCCCGTGGACATCCCGACCGCGCCGTCGTCCATCGCTTTGGCGACGTACGATTTCATCTTAGCAAGTTCCGCCGCAGAAGGTGGACGATCAAACGAACCGCCCATCGCTTTCGCGCGAACCGTCCCGTGACCGACGAGGCTCGCGATGTTCGGTGAAAACGTTTTGCGTTCCATGTCATTGTAGAATTTGCCGAGGTCGAGTTTCGAAGACCCACAATTGCCAAGCACGAGCGATGTCACGCCCATGCGCAAAAAGTTTTCGGCGAGAGGCAGAGTCTCAATGTCTTCGGCATGCGTGTGCACATCGATAAATCCTGGCGCGATGACATTGCCGACGACATCGATCTCGCGTTTAGCCGTGCCATCCACTTTGCCCAATGCAGCGACGCGACCATTTGCGATGGCAACATCACCATGGTAAGCGGGTGCACCCGTGCCGTCGATAATCTGGCCATTGCGAAGAATCAAATCGTAGTTTTCACCGCGAGCCAGGAAAGTGAGAGTGAGAGCAAACGTGAGCAATAGTTTTCGCACGGGGATGTTGGTAAACGAAACATCCTTGGAATGAAAGCTCGAAGCAACAGGACGGTGCATGCTTGTTTGATCGTGTTCAGAATTTCTTGCTTAACGCATCCGTTCCCGTCAATTTCATGCGCAATGTATCAACCCCACCGGCCATTGGAGAGCTGGCGCGGTTTATCCGGCAAGACACATCGCGTTTTGCGAATCGCCGGAGCGTTTCTTTTTTCCCTCACGCTTTCGACCCTTCTCGCGCCGCAAATTTTTGCTGAACCATCCGACGACTTGAAACGCGAAG
>JAQGOW010000394.1 GCA_028293405.1 Verrucomicrobiales bacterium | reverse complement strand
TTATGAAACGTATCGATCGCTGAGTGCATGCCGATGAAGGCGTGACCGGCTTTGATCCACGAAATGAAAGCGTCTCTGTCGGGAACAGGCAGTTCGCCAGTGGTGTTGGCGAAAATGACCGCGTCATACTCATTGAGCGCGGCCGGAGACATCAATTCGGCACAGTCGTGGCGCATCTTTTCCATCCACTTATTTTGCTCAGCGGTGTCTTCCGGACGCTTTCCGCTGCGGATGACGGCGACGACTTTGTAAGCACCACTTGTCGTGCCGAGCTTGGTCAGCACGCGTTCGGCGGTTGTGACGGAGGTATGCGGCCAACCTTCAGTGGCGGTGACGACCAAAACCTTTTTGGGTTCGGCTTGGGCGAACGAGCAAGCGAGCGATAAAACGACAGTCAGCAAGAACGGACGCAACATTTTCATAAAAAAGGTCGACCGGACACAATGGTGTCGCGGGTTTTGAATGATTCCGAGCTTTGGCGTCTGGTTCAAGTTTTTTCGACGGAATCTGATGAAACGGGCCGTGGTTGCGAACATCGCACAGTGCGTAAACAAAAGAGCCCTGGTATAAATACCAGGGCTCTGTGAAAGCTGTTTAATTAGTGACCGCGACCACCATCAGGACGGTCAGCGCGAATGGCTCCGCCTATGCCATGGCCAGCACCACTAGCGGCTCCACCGCTTGCAGGGCTATGACCTGCGCCCGAATTGTGTCCACCGGATGCTGCAGGGCTCGCACTAGGTCCCGGTGAATAGGACGGGGCGGTCGCACGACCAGCCGAGCCAGTGGGATGACTTGGAGCAGCGCTCGAGTTGTGGTAACCACCCGAACCATAATAGTTGCTGGGTTGTTCGACCGTTTTGTTTGGCGCTGAGGCCGGCGGTGTGGAACGAACCACGGGTTCTCGACTTGGAGTAGTCGGCGCGAACGAGTGCGTGGGGTTAGGACTTGAGGATCGATCTGGAATCGTGGACGCACGTGGTGTCGATGGATGGTTTAGGTTCTGCCCAGGCCATGATTGATGATCCGCAGGCGTTGTCGTGGCTGGAGATGGCCTGCTCGGAGTTGAACGTGGTGTCGACAATGAATCGTGATTGTTCGCTTTCGGAGTGGCGAACGGCGTCGATCGTGGCGAATGATTGATTTCCGTCCGGGTTGCAACGCGTGTGGTTGTGTTGATCAAGACAGGCTTGTTATGCGTTGCGGGAGTTACGACTGTTTTGGCGATCACGGTCGGGCTTGGACGATATACGGCCAAGGCGGGCTTGCTGCCGACGTGGTCCATCCGGCCATGATCACGGGGTGATGACGTGTCTCTCAACACAACCGTTTGCACCGGTTTATGGGTGACCTGGGTGATTCTGTCTTTGCTGATACCGTTGTTGATGATGGTCCTGTTGTTCACGATGACCGTGTTGTTAATCACGGTGCTGTGATTGTAAATATTCACCCGTTCGTTGTGCGACGGCTGGTGTCTCCACGGATGATGGTCGGTGAAGTGGTCGTAACCAACGAAGGTGAATGCGCCGATGGACAGGCCGAAACCCCAGTCAACGCGGCCGCCATGGCCACCATGACCACCGGCCCAGACGATGCCCACACCCGGACGCCACCCTGCATACGGCGGCAACGGAGCCCAACCGCAATAACGATCATGCTGGCGCCACGCGACCCAGGCTGGTCCCCATGTGCAATCGGGAACCCAGCACCAACCGAAACGCGGCGTGCTGCACCAACGACCGTAGTGGAACGCTGCCCAACCCCAGGAATAATATGAGCGCCAATACCAGCCAGAATCGGTGTTGACCCAATAACCATTGTCGCAATATGGACGCCAACCGGTGTTGACCACCGCGACACTTGGACGCCAGCAACGGCCGTAGCCTTCGACTTCAACCCACGAGCCGTAGGGCGAGAGTTGATCGTAGAAATAGTTCACGGTCACTTCAGGTGGCGGCGTTTGTTCGACAACGGTTGTTGTCGCCTGCGGCGGCACATCGGGTGGTGCGGTCGGCGCGCCCAACTGCGCGTCTTGCGTCACCGAATACGTCGGGACTTCAGGGCTGCTGAGAGTCGCATTTGAAGGCGGTGTCGGGATTTGTTGAGGCTGCATCGCAGGCACGGAGGCGACGGCGGAAGCATTGTTGCCGTCACCGGCTTTTCCGTTTTTCATCAACGCATTGATGACGTCCTGGGAAACGCCGAGGTCGTTGAGGTAAAGGATTTCGTCGGCTGTTGGTTGGGAAATGTTACTGGAATTCTTGATGTAACCGACAACGACATCATCACCGACGTTGGATTGAGTGAGCTTGATGACGTCCGCTAAACCGGGTGAAAGATCGGCAGGCAGTTTCGGCAATTCCGCGGGAGCGAGATTGGTCGACACTGTTGCGTCCGCGGTGACTGGTGCGGGAGCGTCGGATTGCGCGTGAGTGGTTGTCAGTAGAGCGGTGATTGCGATCAGGACGAGCGCCGTTGCACCGCCGAATATCCAACCTCGCTTTTTTTGGGTCTTCATAAAACTCTCTAAAGCTGTTTGCAGCTTCATATTTTAGTCGTTTCGCGCTGTTTGCCACAAGCTTATCTCAACCGTTTTGGTTGGCTTACCGCTTTGGCTTCGTTCACGAAACATCTGACCATCGGACGTGGCCGGGCTATAACTATTCAAAAGAGCAGCGAATAGCTAGATAAGCTGCTCTAACTCAGGGCAGTCACTGACTGCTGAAAACGAGCTCGGCACTTTGCTCCATTTCTCAGGTGTGCAAACACTTGCAACGCCTAATTAGCCCCGCTGGCCAGCGGTGATTTGTGAGCGATTACAAAACTTGCCGAAATTTGGAATCGGTGCGGCAAGCGCTTATAGGTTCGCATAGCCTTGCATAGGCTTGCATAACCGCGCAAAGGCGCGCGCTGACTGCGCGAAGGCTTGCACGGAGGCCTGTCTTAGCCTTGCGCTGGGTTTGCTGAAACCACCGCGAGGCTTGCGAAAGCTGGCGGGCGTCCGGTTCCCCGCGCATCGCACAAGATGAATCGTCCCCGATCGCGTTATGTTTATAGGTAATTCCATTGTTCCGTTTACTTTGCTGTTATACCGCTACTACACGTCGAAGTCAAATGGAATTTTGCCGTGACTACAGCTTTCAACATGTAATAATTAATTTGGTTAAGCCCAACACTTACCGCCTGCCCCGCCCTGCGAGATTCACGATCGCATGTTTTTCCAAAAAACATTGCCCCATCAGAAAAAGTGCTTCACATTAAGGGCCGCGGTGGAGAGGTGGCAGAGTGGTTTAACGCGCACGCCTGGAAAGCGTGAGTACTCAAAAGGTACCGGGGGTTCGAATCCCCCCCTCTCCGCCACTTGTTTTTGTTCGATGTTCGCGTTTTCCCAAACACGTCGGCATGTTTTTCAATCACCGAAGTCGAATCACGTGTCTTGGCCTGTTCGCCTTTTTCATTTGTGGGTCATGCTTCGCGCAAAAATGGTGGTCGTTCCAAACCCCAACGCGTCCCGAAATTCCGAACGTTCAAAACAAATCCTGGCCAAAAAATCCGATCGACAATTTTGTTCTGACGAAACTCGAACAAAAGAATCTGCAACCCGCCAAGTCCGCCGATAAACGGACTCTGATACGAAGAGCCACTTTCGATCTCACCGGTCTTCCGCCGAGCCCGCAGGAAGTGGAG
>JAQGOW010000391.1 GCA_028293405.1 Verrucomicrobiales bacterium | reverse complement strand
GTCGGCCGTGCGCTGCGTTGTTCCACAAACGTGTATCCTTTTTCGCCAAACAACTTCGGCACACCGAGAAATTGCTGATATTGCTTTTCCGTCATCGGCATCTTCGCCATTTCTTTACGCTCATAAGCGGAAAGCGGCTCGACATCGTCGTAGAAACCGGGAATCGCGATCTTCCCATTTTTGTCGCGAAGTTGTGCGAGCAACTGACTCAGCGCCATCGCCGGATTGTCCACCGTGCCACCGTAAATCCCGGAGTGCAGGTCGCGCGTCGGTCCATGCAAAATGACTTCGGCCGAAATGATCCCGCGCAACGCATACGTCAACGCCGGGTGGCGCAAGCTCGGCATGCCGGTATCCGAAATCACGAACGCCTCACATTTCAATTCCTGACGATTGTCTTTCAGGAATGAACCAAGGCTTTTGCTACCAACTTCTTCTTCGCCCTCGATCAAAAACGTAATGTCACAAGGCAGTTCGGTGCCGGTTTTCAAGTAGGCTTCAACCGCGCTGAGGTGCGCAAAATTTTGTCCCTTGTTATCACTGGAGCCGCGGGCGAACAACGAGTCGCCCTGGATTCGTGGCTCAAATGGCGGCGTCTTCCAAAGTTCAAACGGCTCCGGCGGCTGAACATCGTAGTGCCCATACACCACGTAATGCGGCTTCTTCGACCCAGCCTTGCGCGGCGTCTTCGCGAGCACAATCGGATTGCCAGCGGTTTTACAAAGGCGCGCCTCCAAACCAATTTTTTTACAATGCGCGACAACCCAGTCGGCGCATGCTGCCAAATCTTTTGAGTGTTGTGGTTGCGCAGAGACGCTGGGGAATCGAATGTAATCGCATAATTCACCCACCAGCCGTTTGTTGTTTTTTTCCAGATATTCCAGGACAGAGATCACCTTGAATATCTAACAGCAGATACCCGCGAAATAAAGGGGAACAATTCAGTTGTCTACCGATTTCTTGGTCGGCCGTCTCCATTCCGTCTTCGGAGGCTCGGGCAAACCTTGCGCGCGTAGGGCTGTTCGGAAATGCATCTTGGCGACTTTCGCCAGATTCTCGACGCCGTGTTTTGCGATGAATTCCTTCGCCGCAGCATCGACTGCTGCCGACGCACCTTTCGGCAAAACCATCCCGTATTGCTTTGAAAGCCCTGCGAGCCGAGTCACAAATTCATTTCGTGCCAGGATAGAAGCCGCCGCGACGGCAATGTCTTCTTCCGCCTTATGCCGCTGCACCAATTCGATTCCACGACCAAGTTTCATCAGCGCTTTGCCCACCGTCGCTTTGTCGTAAGAAAATTGATCGCTGATCGCCCGCACCGGCGGCGGATTCATATTCGCGGAATTGCCCATCAAATTTTCAATCACGCGCGCATGCCCCCACGCAAGCACCAGATTCACACTGCGCATCGTACTATAAAGGCGGTTGTAAGCTTCGTTACCGATCGGCACCACGCTGTAAACGCATCCGGGAGTTTTTCGAATGATGTCCGCGATTTCCGCAATGCGTCGGTCGCTTGAAAAATTTTTCGAATCGCGAACGCCTGCTTCTTTCCACGCCGCAATCACCGATTCATTCACATACACCCCAGCAACGCACATCGGCCCAAAGAAATCGCCCTTGCCACTTTCGTCGACGCCGATACGAGGCGCGAGCAGCTCGGGATTAAGGATCGTTTCGTAACCGAGTTTTACCTCCTGAAGAATCTGTGGCTCCAGAACGAACTCCACGAACTCCTGCGTGCCCTTCCCTTGCACGACGAGCTTGCCGCTTTGATAAAACACGACGTTCGTTTTGTTTTTCTCGCCCGCAAACTTTGCATAGGGCACTTCGCGAAACGTAAAATCTTCTTCACGCAAGTAATTCTCGAGCGCGGTAGCTTGCGCATCGCTCAGCTTCGTCGTGTAGATCGTCAACGGTTTCACTACTGCATCAATATCCGCAATAATGCGCAAAAGACACAAACTTTTGTCTTTGTAGGAGACGAGGGGACGCGCCTCAATCTATACTCACCACGTCTGAATGAAAGGTCATCGCACCACAGTCACCGCCCTGCTCCGCTGGTTCGATAAGAACGCGCGAGACCTGCCGTGGCGTCGCACACATGACCCTTACGCGATCTGGATTTCGGAAATCATGCTGCAACAAACGCAGGTGAAAACGGTGATTCCATACTGGGACCGCTGGATGCGGACGCTGCCGACTGTTGAAGTTTTTGCGAAAGCAAAACCCCAAACATTTTTGAAATTATGGGAAGGCCTCGGTTACTACACTCGCGTTCACAACGCCCACAAGGCGGCTGGTGTCGTTGTGGAAAAATTCCAAGGCAGGTTCCCCAGTGGGTATGATGATGTCCTGGCGCTTCCCGGAATTGGACGTTATACAGCGGGCGCGATCTGCAGTATCGCGTTTGGACAACCGACTCCAATTGTGGACGGCAACGTCATCCGCGTCCTCTCACGGCTATTCGGAATTCCAGGAAATCCAAAGGACAAAACGGTCAACGCACAGTTTTGGCAACTCGCTCAGGAACTAGTTCTAATTTCGAGCAAGGTCGGCGAGCGTAACAATGCAGTCAGTCACTTCAACCAATCGCTCATGGAACTCGGTGCGTTGGTCTGCACACCACGGAAGCCGAACTGCGAGTCGTGCCCTGTGCAAAAGGCGTGCGTCGCCTTTAACACCAATCGTGTCGAGCAACTGCCGGAAATTGAAAAACGACAAGCTGCGACTGAGCGAAAGTTCGTCGCGTTCGTGGTCGAAAAAAACAATCGATGGCTCGTGCAACAACGTCCCGCTGGAGTCGTAAACGCGCACTTGTGGGAGTTCCCGAATGTTGAAGTGCCTGTTACTTATAAGACTCTACCTGACGAAGTCCCGTTTACGGCCGGTTCCAAACCACTGTTTACAATCCGCCACACGATAACGCGTTATCGTATCCAAATGGACGTGTTTAGCGGAACGATGAAAGCCGATGCGAGCGGTAAATGGGTTTCAAAACGCGAATTGGCGAAGCTCGCGTTCAGCAGCGCACACCGTCAAATCGCTAACCGCATCAACCAAATTTCCGCGTGAGCCGATGGTTGTCGTAAGCGCGACGTTGGTCGGAATTCATACCGCCGAAGTCCGGTCTTCCGTTGGAACCAACTGGCCATTGGACGTTACCGTTGTTCGACGGTTTGCTTCCGTTACCATTTGTGGCTGCGGCAGTGCGGAGCGGATTGTTCTGAACGTTCACAATCGTGCGACTGGAACCGCCGCCGTAGCTCATTGCCTGGTCCGTTAACTGCAAATCTTTTTCCAACGGCAAACGCGGTTTGATGCCTTTGCCTTGCAACACACCGTGATACGCATGGCAGGCCTCTTCCGGAGAAATCTTGCCATCGGTAATCAGCCGCAACATTTCGATGAATGCGAGCTGATGTTCGGCGTTGTTGATCTTGCGACCGAAGAGCGCGACACGTGCGCCGTACTTTTGTGCGTCGTGAATGAGTTTGAACGCGTCGTAAGTAGTCCCAGCACTGCCGCCGAGAATGCCTACCACGAGATTGGGATCGTATTGCGCCAATTCTTCCATCGCGCGCGGACCGTGATAAACAATTTTCAGGAACACCGGCCGGCCAGATTCAGGAACGCCGGCGAGCGTGCGAATGATGTTGTCGTTGATGAATTCGCCAAGTTTTTCTGGCGCAATCCCGCTGTCGACGTTCGGATCGAACACTTCCAGAAAATGCCTAAATTGTTTACGCTCGGCTTCTTCACGAAATTCTTTGTAGGCCTGAGTCGTCGCGCGATCCTGATCGAGATCGTTGATGAAAGTGACAGAATAAAGTCCGAGATTTGCACCGGGCACTTCGCCGCCGTCGCGCTCACATTCGAGCTTTCCGCATTGGATGTGATCAATCGCTGCTGAACGAAAGGTCTGCACGGGCTCGCGTGTGTAACAACCGTGGCGCACAGCCCAGACATCCGTCGTGTCATTCGCACGGGCCGCGGGAGTCACGTGCGAGTTTTTGAAAAGGCCTTCTTTTATCGTCAACTGCTCATTCACGTAGGCGGACATGAGCATGATATCAATCAAGCCCTGGTGCGTGACTTCGCGGATGATGTCGAGAAACTCGGGTAAATTGCGATAGCCGTATTCGTCGCGCGTCCAAACCTCGGGCGAAAATTGTGCAGGGCGCATTCCGCGTGTCGCGAGATAACTGCGCGGGCCGGGAGCGCGCACACCAAAGGCCATATCGGCGTCTTTGGCGTCAGCGATCACGAATGCACGTGAGGCGCGGTTCGCTTTTACTTCAGCTAACTTTTTATCGAGCGACTTCATTTATTTACTTCAGTTCGGTCAGGCCTTCCAACGCGCGTCCCTGTGCCTCTTTCAGCTTATTGGGATCATTGACTGTCGCCTTCAAATCCTTCAGCAATCCATTTTGTAGGCCATAAATCCAACCATGGATGGTCACGTTTTGGCCGCGATCCCAAGCGGCTTGGACGATCGTTGTTTGGGCGACGTTGACAACTTGGTCGATGACGTTTAGCTCGCACGCGCGGTTGACTGCTTCAGTCTCGGTTCCGCAGGTACTGATGAGCTTTGGATATTTATGAATCACGTCCTGGACATGACGCAGCCAATTGTCTATCAGTCCAAGGCGTTGGTCGCGCAGCGCAGCCTGCACGCCGCCGCAACCGTAATGACCGCAAACGATGATGTGTTTCACCTTCAAAACGTCGACGGCATATTGCATCACCGACAGGCAGTTCAAATCAGAATGAACGACAACGTTTGCCACGTTGCGGTGCACGAACAATTCTCCGGGAAGCATGCCAACAATTTCATTGGCCGGCACGCGACTGTCGGCGCAACCGATCCATAAGTATTGCGGCGATTGCTGTTTGGAGAGCTTTTCAAAAAACCTCGGATCCTCAGCAGTGATCTGCTGGGACCATTGGCGATTGTTTTCAAAAAGTTGTCGCAGGGGCATAGCTATTTCGAACGTTGCAAAATCTGATCGGTGATGGTTTGAACCAATGCTTCCGCTTCAGCATCGGCGCCTGGGCCGCTACCGTTGGAAGCTTCGCCGTTCTGCACGCCGCAACTGACGCCGGGACGCCATTCGTTGTTGTCGCATAACTCACATTCCTTAAGACCAATGCGCGGGTCAGGAATGCCGAGTCCTTGCTTGATGCGCAGTAGGTCTTTGAGTTGTTCAGCGGTGAAAGTCTTTAACGGCTGACCAAGTTGTGACGCAACCCAGACGGTGCGGCAATACGCTTCCAAAATTTCCATTTTGAAATAGGCGTCTTCAACACTGACATGGCTCCAGGAGACTGCGCCGTGGTTGCCCATCAAAACTGTGTTGTGCTTGTCGACGAGATCAGCGACGAGCTTGCCCATTTCCGGCGTGCCGGGTGTGCGGTAAGGCGCGAGTGGATCTTTGCCGATGAACACTGCGATTTCCGGAATCATGCACGTGGGCGGTTCGACACCGGCAACGGCGAACGCGGTCGCGTGCGGCGGATGGCAATGCGCTGTCGCAAGTGCTTTTGGCTGACGCTTCATGATCTCGAGATGCATCAAAATTTCGCTCGTGCGTTTTTTGGTGCCGGCGAGTTGCTTGCCGTCCAAATCAACCAGGCACAGGTCTTCGGGTTTCATGAAACCTTTGGAGACAAGTGTCGGTGTGCAAAGCGCGATGTCTTCACCGACGCGAATGGCAATATTGCCACCATTGCCATCAACATAGGCGCGTTGCCAGAGGCGACGGCCTACATCGCAGATTTGCAGTTTCAACGCGTGAATTTCTGGCGAGTTGAAAAACGCTTCGATGTCTTTTGGCGAACTCTTCGAGGTCACCGGTTTGGCTGGGCCCGATGAACGTTCGCTTTCCCCATTGCGAGTGTGTTGCACAGGTGCGTTGCCGTTCTCGATTTCGCGCATGTAATCGCGAGCGGACGGAGTCAAGATCGCGTCGGTCGGAAGCGTTATGCCTCCGTTGCGCGACATCTCCTCTAAATCTCTAACGCTGATAATTTGTTTCATTTAAACGGGGAATAGAAAATGTTGTCCACCAAGGCCGCGTTGATCGCGTCGATGGGAGTGGGTTTATCGAATGGTTGCGCGGCTTCACGGCCTTCCACAAAACCGATGGTTTGCCCGAGGTGCCCGCCGAGGTCGTCGTAAACGACGAGGCTCGGATCTTTGCTTAAACCCGCCGGCGTGTCTTCGCCCTGCTGAAAATGTTCACGCGTAAACGGACTGACGATCAGCCAACGCGCACCACGGAGTTCTTCCACGGTTTTGCTTAACGTGACGCGTCCGATAACAGCACCGAGTCTCACGATGCACCTCCAAATGCCGCTAAAAAAACCGGAAAAAAATCACTGCGACTGGGTGTTACTGGGTGCGACTGGGTGTTACTGGGTGCGACAAAGTTGATTCCAGTCGCACCCCGGTCGCAGTAGCAGTCGCAGTGGGTCGCAGTCGCCGTTTTTTCGTTGTTCAATAGAGTCTTACA
>JAQGOW010000369.1 GCA_028293405.1 Verrucomicrobiales bacterium | reverse complement strand
CCATAAATCCTCCTTAGGTGCGTACCCTCCGACCGAACGCCAATAGCGCAATCCCGCAGAACCAGTTTTCCGAAACCGAGAATTCACTGAGAACGCCTAGTTCAGTTGCCGTGCCGCCCTCGTTCGCCTTGACCTTTGAGCTTCAATATCGAAAGCTGTTACGACTTGGAAACTATCAAAAAGTTGGACGAGCTTAAAATTGACCGCAGTCGCGCACGCGATCCTTTTCCGTGGGGCCGAGTCGCTTTGGTTGTTCTGATTATCGCCCTGCTCGGCTTCGCTGGCTACGCATGGGCTACGCGCAAAGCCACGCCGGAAGTCAAAACGTTCACAGTCGCGGAGCCTGCAAATGGCGGCGGCGGCTCACAAACGGTGTTGAACGCCTCCGGCTATGTCACCGCTCGGCGTCAGGCTACCGTGTCGTCGAAAGTAACTGGTCAAGTCACTGAAGTGCTTTTCGACGAAGGCCAGCACGTCGTTATCGGCCAGGTCCTCGCGCGCATCGATCCTTCGAATATCAAAACGAGCCTCAACCACGCGAATGCTCAACTCGGCGTCGCCAAAAGCGCAGTTTCTGAAACGACCGCTCAATACAATCAAGCGAACCGCGATCTCAAACGCACTTCAAATTTGTTTGAAAACAAAATTTCCACTCAAGCGGAATTGGACAAAGCGCAGTCGGAGGCTGAAACACTCCACGCGCGACTCGAGCGCCAGCAAGCCGAGATCATTGTTGCGGAGCGCGAAGTCGCTACGTGGCAGCAACAACTTGATGACACGGTCATTCGCGCGCCGTTTCCAGGTGTGATCGTTTCGAAATCCGCGCAGCCCGGTGAAATCATCTCGCCTATGTCCGCAGGCGGCGGTTTCACCCGCACTGGCATTGGCACGATCGTCGACATGGCTTCGCTGGAGGTCGAGGTCGACGTGAACGAAAATTACATCAACCGCGTCGAGCCTGGCCAGATGGTCGATGCAGTTCTTGACGCCTACCAGGACTGGCACATCCCTTGCAAAGTCATTGCGATCATCCCGACTGCCGACCGCCAAAAGGCTACGGTCAAAGTGCGCATCAGTTTCGACAAACTCGACAATCGCATTCTGCCGGACATGGGCGTGAAAGTTTCGTTTCAGCAAAACGCGACTAACGCGACGGCGCAGGCCAGTGCCATCGCCGTCCCGAAAACCGCTGTGCGCAAAGATGGCCAACAGGACATCGTATTCGTCGTCGCAGACAGCAAGCTTGAGCGGCGCGCGATAAAAATCGGCGCAACGCGCGGCGACGAAGTAACCGTTCTTTCCAACGTGAAGAGCGGCGAAAAAATCGTTGTGGAAGGCCCGGAAAATCTGAAAGACGGCGACCACGTCAAAGAAGCGAAGCTATAAATATTGTAGCAACCGACATGAGGAGGCACTAATTTCTCCTCGAAAGCACAAATGTCTCAACCGCTCCTCCAAATCACCAACGTCGACAAAGTCTTCCGCCGCGGCTCTGAAGACATTCACGTCCTGCAGAATCTGAACCTGGAAGTGCCCCAAGGCGAATTCCTCGCGTTGATGGGTCCGTCTGGCTCCGGAAAAAGCACGCTGCTCAATCTGATCGGCGGCCTGGATCGTCCGAGCAAAGGCGAAGTCATCATCGGCGGCGAAACCATCGCCGACCTGAATGATCGCCAGCTCGCCGCCTGGCGTGCGCGCCATATCGGTTTCGTCTTCCAGCTTTATAACCTGCTTCCGGCGTTGACCGCTGAGCGTAATGTCGAAATCCCGCTCCTGCTCACGCCGTTGAACAAAGCCGAACGCCAACGCCACGTCGAACTTGCATTGAGCATCGTCGGCCTTGGTCATCGCACGCGCCATTACCCGCGCCAACTTTCCGGTGGTGAACAACAACGGGTCGGCATCGCGCGCGCGATTGCCGCCGATCCCACCATCCTGTTGTGCGACGAACCGACTGGCGACCTCGACCGCAAATCCGGCGATGAAATTTTGACGCTTCTGCAGGCTCTCAACAAAGAGCAAGGCAAGACCATCATCATGGTGACCCATGATCCGCATGCCTCCCATCGCGCTAGCCGCACGTTGTATTTGAACAAAGGCCAACTCACTACGGAGATGGCGGCCTGATGCCGCCGGTGGGCCGATTGCCTGAATGACGAATGCCCAAGCACGAATGTCGAAAGAATGACTCAATTACAAAATGACGAAGTTCGGCATTCGAGATTTGGACATTCTTTCGTCATTCGGTTTTCGTCATTGGTCATTGGGAACTTAGTGCTGCTCGCGTTCTTCGGACTCGTTGTCACGACACGCGCTCAATCTTTCGAAGGCCAATACTACTGCGGTCGCGGCGACACCGAATACCTCCGTTTGCTCGATATCAGCCGTCGCATGTTCGCGCCAGACCCGCAGTATCAAAACATTTCGATGCTCTACACGACGAACTGGAACGGCTTCGTGGAAGGCGAGACCTGGGCGGCGTGGTGGATTCAAAACAGTTACGGCACGACCTACTCTGCGTTGCCATTCCTGCACGAACCATACGTGACGTTCCTACAAAATGCGCAGGACCTGTGGTTCGACCAAATGGGCGACGGCAAGCGCAGTTACGACAAACGCAACGGGCCGACGGTCGCGCCCAATGGCTGCCTCTGCGATGCGGCAATGCCCGGCCGCGAAATCTACTGGCAAGGCGACGGCCGGATCGACATCCACGATTGGGCGATCGAATTCACCGCTGCCGGGGTTGTCATGCAAGGTGAACTCCTGCTCATCAGCCGCGACACAAATGCCATTTCCAGATACCTGCCAAAACTCGAGCGCAGTGTAAACTTCATCGAAACCCGTCGTGGCACGAACAACCTGTTCCTGGCCGGTCCCGCAGGAAATCTTCTCGCGCCGAGCTACGCTGGTTGGAAAAAAGCCGACGGCACCTACGACAAAGCGTACCTGGCCGGTCTCTCTGTAAATTACATCGCCGCTCTTGATCGCGTTATCGAACTTGAAAAACTCAGCGATAATTCACAAAAAGCAAAGCTCTACACAAAACGCCGCACCACCGCAAAAGACGCGCTGCACCAACTCACCACAAGCGAGGGTTACCTCATCCGCTCACTCGATCCCGATGGCGTGAAGCACGGTGTCTACGGCGCTAAAGAACACGGGTATTTCGAAACGTCTCCCAACCAGGACGCCGTTGCGTTCCACGTCGTCGATGACGCGCAATCCGCAAAAATCTACAACAAAATCGCCAGCATCCCGCAGTTGCGTCCGCACCAGTTCATCCTTCCGAACTATCCGGCCTACGACGACATGTATGAAAAGCAGGAAGGCATCTGGTCTTACGGCACGTGGATCAACGGCGGCCATTGGTCCACCTGCGAAGCCCGCATGATGCTCGCCTACTATCGCTTGGGAAAATTCGACGACACCCGTCGGTCCATGCAACAACTGCTGACGTTTGCTGACAATTTTCGCCTCGATAATCCGTTGACCAAATGCGGCTCTGACGTCTATCAACCGACGCTCCCGATCAACTTGTGCTACGACAGCTTCGGCCCGCCTGCCGCCATGGTTCGAGGTCTGTTCGAATACCTCTACAAAGCCGACGAGCTTATCCTTATCCCTCACATCCCTCCGACCATCACCAAGCTCCAGCAAAATTTCCCAATCCGGTTCGGAACGAAGCGCCTCTTCCTTCGGACACACGGAACCGGTCCAATGACCAGCGTCCGGGTTAACGACCGAAAATGGAAAAAGCTTACCCGCGACTCCATCCACTTACCGTATGATCAACTTGCCGACGCCAATCAAATCGAAATCATTTTCGGCAACGACGTTACCAATAGCGATCCCTGTCCGCTTCCCACAATCCGCCACGACATCGACCCATCCCGCACCTCCGGCAACCCACTGATCGCTCGCGAAACAAGAGTTTTGGATTTCTGCACACGCATGGACCTTGCCGGCTTCCACAACAACTACGAACGCACTCACGCCGCTTTAGTGCGTGACACTATCGATGTGGTATTTGAGCGCCAAACAAAAATTGCCAGTGGTGAAATCAAAAAACTTTCCGCAGAAGCCTCCCAAAAAGCCGCGGACAAGTCCTACATCGATGCCGCTAATCGTTTATACGACGGCTTAGATAATCTCCTCCGCACCTACAAAAGTTCTGCGGAACCCACGAAAAAGAAAATCGCCGCTCTCTGGAACTAGCGAAAACGTCGTGAAACATATGGAGCGCGGCAGATCGCTGACTCTTTGTCAGCCACCTAGTAATTTCGTGGAATAACCATCAGTCACCGGACCCGTTTCCCCGCCGCAAGTTCTCCGTCAAAACAATCCGTGTTCGATCGGTGGCTAAAAACAGTGCCAAACAAAAATGCGTCCCGGCCTCAAACCGGGACGCACCAGTTAACCACCCTACCTCAGTCTTCCGTTAGTGTTTTCCGGAAACTAGATCGCTCAGCTTAAAGATCGGCAGGAACATACATATAACGATGCCGCCGACTACCACGCCGAGAAACACAATCAGCAATGGTTCAATGAGCGATGTAAGACCCGAAAGTGTCGTTTCAATTTCCTCATCCAAAAAGTCCGCGACACGCTCCAACATCGAATCAATCTTGCCGGTCTGTTCACCGGCCGTGATCATTCGGATGATCATCGTTGGGAACACTGGATGCTTGCCCAGAGCATCCGAAATACTCTCGCCCCGTTCGATGTCATCGGTCGCCGCCATGATCGCCCTTTCCATGACCACGTTGCCAACAGTATTGCGCACGATCCCCAACACTTCCAAAATCGGCACACCAGAACGCACCAGCGACGCCAATGTTCGCGCAAAACGTGCCAGACAAATCTTGTGCGCAATTTG
>JAQGOW010000366.1 GCA_028293405.1 Verrucomicrobiales bacterium | reverse complement strand
TCAAATGTGTTACCTATGTATTGAACCAGAAGTGTTACCGATGTTCTGACTGCTCCGAGCTTGGTGCTTCTCTGGAGCTTGGATGTTGGATCTTGGAGCTTTCCTCTCACTCGCCATCTCACCAAATATCAGTAAACAAAAATCCCTGTCAGTCGTTAGCGCTTACCCCAGAAAATCTCATTTGCACCCAATTGCAGTCGTTTGCATTGGTTTGCACCTAAATAAAAATGAACCGACAGCAAACGACACCCACCGACAGCTAACGACACCAAAAAAGTTTTTAGCCTTTATCCTTTGGCCTTTAGCATTTAAAACAAACTTCGCTATGACCACCGCCAATAACTTTCCAAAATTACACAACGCCATGTGGCCCGGTCTCGTCGGCAAAGGCAGTCCCGGTGCCGAGCCGTGCATCGACCTCGACACCATGCTCGACCTCACCGCCAAAGCCTGCGTCAACGGCACGCGCTTCGACGGCGTCGACCTGTTCCTTTTCGACCCTCACGTCAGCATCGACAGCACCGACGACCAGCTCAAAAAGCTCGCCGACAAAATCCGCAAAAAAGGTTTTGTCGTCGGCTCCGTCGTCGCTCCGGTATGGCCGCCGACCGGTGGTGGTTCCGCGATGGGCAGTGACGAAGACCGCCAAAAATTCGTCACCCAAGTTCAAAAAGCCTGTCGCATCGCCAAAAAACTCCGCGACCTCGGCATCCGCCCTCACGGCGTCGTCCGCATCGACTCCGCCGCCGGCGTGACCGATTGGGACAAAAACCCCAAAGAGAACACCAAGCGCATCGCCAAGACATTCAAAGAAGCCGCCAAAGTCGCCAAGGACCACGGCGAACGCCTCGCGGCCGAAGGCGAAATCTGCTGGGGCGGCATGCACAGTTGGAAATACATGGTCGATCTGCTCGAACAAGTCGGCCAACCCAAACTCGTCGGATTCCAAGCCGACATGGCCCATACCCTGTTATATACACTCGGCTACAACGCCCCCGAACACCGCATCGTGCCCAAAGATTTCAAGTGGCAACCCGAAGCGTTCCACACCGCGATGAAGAAGCTCACCAAAGCCCTTCGTCCCTGGACCATCGACTTCCACGTCGCCCAAAACGACGCCACCGTCAAAGGCTCCGGCTCCCACGACAAAACCGGCCGCCACTGTCTCGCCACCGATCCCAACGGCAAACTAAACATCGCCCGCGACGCCGGCTACTGGCTCCGCGACGACAACGGCAAAGTCACCAAAAAAATCAAACACATCTGTTGGGACGGCTGCATGTTCCCGAACGACGTCATGGCCAAACAAGAAACCTGGAACAACATTTTGGCGTCAATGATCCAAGTCCGCGAAAACCACGGCTGGAAGGCATAACCACAACTTTTCAACACACGAACTACTATGAAAAAATTAAATGTCGGCCTGATCGGCTACGGTTTCATGGGCAGAACGCACTCAAACGCGTTCCGCAAAGTTAACAACTTTTTCGACCTCGAATACCAACCCGTCCTCAAAGCCATCTGCGCGCGCGACGAGAAGAAAGCCCGCGCCTTTGCCGCGAAGTGGGGTTACGAAAGCGTCGAGTCCGATTGGCGCCGCTTGATCGAACGCGACGATATCGACGTCATCGACATCGCCAGCCCGAACAACACCCACGCCGAAATCGCCATGGCCGCCGCCAAAGCCGGCAAGATGATCATGTGCGAAAAGCCGCTCTCGATGAACGGTCCAGAAGGCCGTGAAATGGTCAAGGCCGTCGAAAAGGCCAAGGTGCCGAACATGGTTTGGTATAACTACCGCCGCGTTCCCGCTGTCACGTTGGCTAAGCAACTCGTCGACGAAGGTCGCCTCGGAAAAATTTTCCATTACCGCGCGAAGTTTTTGCAGGACTGGACCATCAGCCCTGACCTCCCACAAGGCGGTGCGGCGCTCTGGCGTCTCGACGCCAAAGTCGCCGGCAGCGGCGTCACCGGCGACTTGCTTGCACACTGCATCGACACAGCGATTTGGATCAACGGCGGCATCGACAAAGTCAGCGCCATGACCGAAACGTTCATCAAAGAACGCAAACACACCCTCACCGGCAAAGTGCAAAAGGTGAACATCGACGACGCCTGCGCGTTCCTCGCCCGTTTCAAAAACGGCTCACTCGCGACGTTTGAATCCACCCGTTACGCGCGCGGTCACAAAGCGCTCTACACATTTGAAATCAACGGCGAACACGCGTCCATCGCGTGGGACCTGCACGACCTCCATCGCCTCCAATATTTCGATCACAAAGACGAAGGTCGCGTGCGCGGTTGGCGCAACATCCACGTCACCGACAGCGACCAGCCCTACATGAAAAACTGGTGGGTGCCTGGATTGCAAATCGGCTACGAACACACCTTCGTCCATCAGGTCGCCGACTTCATCGAAGGCCTCCAAACCGGCAAACCCGCCGCGCCAACGTTCAAAGACGCGCTCGAAACACAATTCATTTGCGACGCCGTTTTGAAATCAGCCAAGACGGAGAGATGGGAAAAAATCGGTAAATAAGGCGAAGCTTTTGGAGTGCGGCAGTCCTCTGCCGCTTTTCCCAAGACGCTAAAATATTATGAGAGTCGGCGTATTAAGTCGTGGTCTAGAAGAATTGAAGTGGGTTGAAAAACTCGGCTTCAAATCCACGTCGTGGCTACGTTTCTTCCAAAGCCCGGCGGCCGACCCGCAAGCCGATTGGAAATCGTACGTCGACAAATACAAAGACGAAGCCGCCTCTCGCGGCATTCGCGTTTCCGCGATCGGAGCGTTGTATAAAAACCCACTCGATCCAAAACAAACCGACTACTCACGCGACCTTTTCAAACGCGCGATTTTAGTCGCCGCGCGCATGGGTGTAAAAACCATCTGCGGTTTTCCCGGTGCAGTGATTGAGTTGGAAATGAACGAACGCGGCGGCAATCCCGTTTACAAACCGTTCGAAAATTACATCCCGCAACTCTGCGCTTTTTGGGATCCAATCGGCAAATTCGCCGCCGACAACGGCGTCCGCATCGCCTTCGAGAACTGCCCGCAAGGCACGTATTTCCTGCCCATCATGGGTTACAACATGCTGGCCAAGCCAGCGATGTGGGAACGTTTCTGGAACGAGAGCAAGTGCGCCGACAACTTCGGCATCGAATGGGACGCGAGCCATTTGATCTGTCAGTTCATCGACCCGGTCACGAACATCCACAAATACGGCCGCAAAATTTTCCACATCCACGCCAAAGACGCCTACATCAATCACGATTTGCTGCGCGTTTACGGCATCTGCCATCCCGGCGTCGCCGAACATCGTCACCCGGGATTAGGTCAAGCGAACTGGGCCGAAATCATCCACGCACTCTTGCGCGCCGGTTACGATTCCGACCTGAACATCGAACCCTGGCACGACCCCGTCTACCGCGATCACGACGCCGAACAACCCGAAGATGTCCGCACCGGTTTGGTTGATCACCAAAAAGGCCAAAAGCTCGAAGAAGCCGGCCTGATGATCGCCAAGAAAACACTCGAGCAATACACCGCCGGAACTGAATAGTTGGCAACTTGCCTTTCGCGAAGCAGTGCGGAATACTTCGCCCGTGAGCCTCACGGTCACAGATTTGACCAATCAATTGATCGCGTCGTACGCAAAAGTCGGCGGCATCAATCATTTGGATGGCAAAAATCTCCCGTCCAAAACGCGCATCGGCGGCGTCACCGCTGATTTATTGCGCCTGCTGTTCCCGGGTTTTTTTGACGAGCACGTCATTCACTCATCGGAGTTGAAAGTCGAAATCGCCACCTTGATGGATGAAGTCTGCGACAGGCTCGAAAACGAAATCTACCGAGGTCTCGACTACGCGCCGCCTGAGGGCGTGCCAAAAAAAGACCTGCACAAACTCGGTCGCAAGCTCACGCTCGATTTTCTCGCTCGCTTGCCGCATGTCCGCGATTTGTTGCACACCGACGTCGAAGCTGCTTTTCGCGGTGATCCAGCGGCTTTGA
>JAQGOW010000365.1 GCA_028293405.1 Verrucomicrobiales bacterium | reverse complement strand
GGCTTTTGAAATGAATTTATCGATTGCGTCGGTGCGGCCGTCGCTGATCAGTTTGCCGAGTTGTTCGCGATCGATGGGAAACTCGCAGATCAATTTCTTTACTGCGAACTTGCACGCCTTTTTATCGGCCTGCGAATTTTCGCAAATGTATTTGTCGTCCAATTCGTAAACTTTGCCGTTGCAAGCAGGGCAGGTGGCGACAACTTCTTTGCCGGTGAAATCGATCTTCGGCTCGGGTTCTTTAGGCTTGTCCGACTTCGTTTTCTTCTCGGCGCGCGGTTCGAATTCGAATGCGGTCTTGCCATCTTTGACGACGAGATAGGCTTTGAATGGACGGCCTTTTTTAGAAATGAACTTCTCGAGCAGATCGGTTTTGCCGGTGGTGAGTAACTTCTCAACCTGCTCGCGTTCCATCGGACGTTGCAAAATGATTTTGCCGGTGCGGAATGTGCAGCCGTCGCGACGCGCTGCTTTTTCGCAGATGTAATTCATCCCGTGCTCGTAAACATCCGAGCCGCAAGAAGGACACTTTCCGACGGGCGTTTGTCCGGTGAAATCTACCGGTGCACCGCCTTCGCCTTCGCCAGTGGGTTGGCCGAAATCGAATTCCGGTTTGAACTCCGGCCCCGCCATTTTGATGATCGCCGCGAACGGACGTCCCATTTTGCTGCGGAAACCTTGCAGCGGTCCGACTGATCCTTTGCTGATCAATTCCTCAATTTCAGGAATTTCGAGCTGTCGACCGGCGACGATTTTCCAAAGTGCGTAGTCGCACTTCTGGCATTGAAATTTTTTGTAATTCTCTTTGATGACGCCGCCGCATTTGGGGCAGGGCGTTTTGAGTTCGCCGAAATCGCCAGGGACCGTGTCGCTGTCGTGCAACTTGGTCTTTTTGACGATGTTCCTCGTCATCTCGATGATTTCCCTCATGAACTCCGGCCGTTGCAGTTCGCCACGTTCCATCTGCTTCAGCTTGAATTCCCAGCCACCGGTCAGTTCCGGCGAGGACAACTCGGGAATCTGCAAACCACGCAACAGAGTGATCAGCGAGAACGCTTTCGCGGTCGGCTGAAGCTCGCGCAGGTTGCGCACTAAATATTTTTCGTTGATGAGGCCTTCGATGACGGCGGCGCGCGTGGCAGGGGTGCCGAGACCTTTCTCGCTCATCGCTTCGCGCAATTCTTCATCGTCAATGAGCTTGCCCGCGCCTTCCATCGCTGAGAGCAGCGTCGCTTCTGAATATCGTGCCGGCGGTTTAGTGACATGACCTTGCATGTCCACTTTCGTGGTCTGCACCTTCTCGTTCGGTTGAATCGCAACGAGGCGCGGCGTTTGATCATCTGCGACGGTGTCGCGCCCGTAGATGGCCATCCAACCCGCGTTCATCATCACTTTGCCTTCAGTCTTGAACGCTTCTTCTTCGACGCGCGTGATGCGAGTGGTGATTTGAAATTCTGCCGCCGGAAAGAACACTGCTAGAAAACGTTTCGTGACTAGGTCGTACAACTTCTGTTCAGGCTCGGTCAGGTTCTTGGGCGAGAGCGATGTTGGGACGATTGCAAAGTGGTCTGAAATTTTTTCGTTATTGAATATGCGCTTGTTCGGCCTGACCCATTCGTTGGTCAGGATCTGCTTCGCAAACTGGCTGTACGGATTTTGGCGCATGAACGCGGTGTCGCGTCCTTCGCCGGAATGACGAACGCCAGTCAACATCTCCAACGTTTCCTTTACGGTCGCCAGATAGTCTTCAGGCAATGCGCGGGAATCGGTACGGGGATAGGTAAGGACCTTGTGCCGTTCGTAGAGCGCCTGGGCTAGACCCAGGGTGTTCTTTGCGGAAAATCCGAAGCGCGCGTTGGCGTCGCGTTGCAAGCTGGTCAGGTCGTAGAGCAGGGGGGACAACTGCGTGCTCGGCTTGCTCTCTTCCGTGGCGATGCCCGGCTTGCCGGTGCATTTCTGCACAATGCGTTCGGCGGCGGCTTTGTCCCAAATACGTTCGGCGCGCAGGTCCGGGTCGCCGTCTTTTTTATCGGCTTTATCGGCACGAGTAAATTTCTCGTCGACCCAACGTCCCGCGTATTCGCCGGCCTGGGCGAGGAACGTGGCGTGGATTTCAAAGTAATCGCGCGAGACGAATTTTTTAATCTTCTCCTCACGCTCGACCACGATGGCCAAGGTCGGCGTTTGTACGCGACCAACGGTCGTCAGATGAAAGCCACCGGTCTTGGAATTGAATGCGGTCATCGCCCGAGTGCCGTTGATGCCGACCAACCAGTCGGATTCGGAGCGGCAGACAGCGGCGTCGGCCAAGGGCAACATCTGGCGGTCTTCGCGCAAACGAGCGAAGCCGTCGCGGATGGAACCGGGGGTCATCGATTGCAACCACAGGCGTTGGATCGGTTGCTTGGCTTTGGCGTGCTGGACGATGTAACGGAAAATCAGTTCGCCTTCGCGCCCGGCGTCGCAAGCATTAATGAGCTTGTCGACGTCTTTGCGCTTCATCAGTTTAACCAGCAGCTTGAGGCGGGATTCCGACTTCTCAATCGGTCGCAGGTCGAAATGGTCGGGGATGACGGGCAGATGGGCGAACGTCCATTTACCCCGTTTAACCTCGGCGCCCTCGGGCGGGACGAGTTCAAGCAAATGACCTACAGCCGACGAAATGACGTATTGGTCGTTTTCGAAGTAGTCGTCTACCTTTTTAAAACCACCCAGCGCCTTCGAGATGTCGTTAGCGACCGAGGGTTTTTCGGCTATGATTAGTGCTTTTCCCATCGTTTTTATGTGTATTTGCTCACCTAATATACCACGTGAGCATTTCTCAGGGTTTCGGGAAAGTGGCTCATCCAATAACCGATGTCAAAGGTGATTTGAGAACTGACGTCGAAAAACGGATGGGAATGGGGGACCCCCACCCTTCCCGGGGGGTTGACCCGTTACATCGTTACAACCCTTGTAAACATTGGGGATTTTTGCTGTTTTACCCGTTACATCAGGCGTTACAAACCCTCTGCGGAGGCGTTACAAATAATTTTTTTTGATTTTTCACCAGTCCGACACACCGGACTTGGAACTGAGCCGCCACCCACCTATGCTGTGCCGCCGATGAAAAAGCTGCTCGCACAACTTGGCTGGATTGCTGTCGCCTTATTGGGCGCATGGGCGTACCTGACCTTGGCGCTCAAGCGCGGCGAGCCGGTTAGCTCCATATATATATTGGTGGCGGCGCTATGCAGCTATGTCATCGGGTATCGGTTCTATTCCAAGTGGATTGCGGCCAAGGTGTTGATGCTCAATGACCGGCGCGCTACGCCCTGCGAGGTTCACGATGACGGCAAGGATTTCGTCAAAACCAATAAATGGATCGTTTTCGGGCACCATTTCGCAGCGATTTCGGGTCCCGGTCCATTGGTTGGGCCGGTCTTGGCGGCGCAATTCGGGTATTTGCCTGGGACTTTGTGGATTTTGATTGGTGTGGTTCTCGGCGGCGCGGTGCAGGACATGATCATTTTGTTTTGTTCGTTGCGGCGCAATGGCAACTCGCTTGGGCAGATGGTGAAGGAGGAGTTGAACACCGCCGCAGGCGCAGTGGCGATGCTCGCGATTATCGCCATCATGATCATTCTTTTGGCGGTGCTGGCTCTGGTGGTGGTCAAGGCGCTGGCGGATAGTCCGTGGGGAATCTTCACGGTGGGAGCAACCATTCCGATCGCGTTGCTGATGGGAACGTATTTGCGTTTTTGGCGCGTGGGGAAGGTGATGGAAGCCTCGGCCATTGGGGTTGTTCTTTTGCTGCTGGCAGTGTGGGGTGGGAAATTTTTTCACACCGACCCGGTTCTCGCGAAAGCGCTGAAGATTGATCAACTCACGCTGGCGTACTCGATCATCATATACGGACTGGCCGCTAGTATTCTGCCGGTTTGGCTTCTGCTCGCGCCGCGTGATTATCTGAGCACGTTCATGAAATTGGGGACGATTGCGGCGCTGGCGTGTGGAATTTTTCTCGTGCTGCCGCAGTTGCAATTGCCAGCCATCACACAATTCGTCAATGGCGGTGGACCGGTCGTTGCGGGGAAGTTGTTTCCATTTTGTTTTATCACGATCGCGTGCGGAGCGATTTCTGGTTTTCACACGCTGATCTCCAGCGGCACGACTCCGAAAATCATGACGCGCGAGAGTTACTCGCGGCCGATTGGCTACGGCGCGATGTGTCTGGAATCGTTGGTCGCGATTATGGCTTTGATTGCTGCGTGCACTTTGGATCCCGGCGTTTATTTCAGCATCAACGTCAAAGGCGAAGCGGCGGTGACGGTCGCGAAAATCACTGCACTTGGTTACCCGGTGACCGAACCGCAGATGACTGAACTGGCGCATCAACTCGGTGAGAATACTTTGTTTGGACGCACTGGCGGTGCGGCGACGCTCGCGGTGGGGATGGCGCATATTTTCTCCAAAGTGGTCAATGGTCGCTGGCTCGATCTCTGGTATCACTTCGCGATCATGTTCGAAGCGCTGTTTATTTTGACGACGCTCGATGCGGGCACGCGTGTGGGACGTTATCTTTTGCAGGATTTGCTCGGGCACATCTGGAAACCGCTCGGCGAAACCAAACGACTCAGCGCCGCGTGTTTTGCGAGTGCGTTGGTAGTCGCGATGTGGGGCAAGTTTCTCATTCAAGGCGTCAAGGATCCTTTGGGCGGAATCAATTCACTCTGGCCGTTGTTCGGCATCGCGAATCAATTGCTCGCGGCGATTGCGCTTTGTTTGGCGACGACGGTGATTTTGAAAATGCAGCTTCAGCCTGACAGAAAAGGCCGGCCGCTGATTGCGCTGGTCACGCTCGTCCCGCTGACATGGCTGCTCGCGGTCACAATGACCGCTGGCGTGGAAAAGATGTTTCATCCTGATCCGCTCATCGGATTTCAGTCCGCCGCGCGAGTGACGGATTCGAAGCTGCCCGAGTTGCAAACTACGCTGGACCTTGCCGCGAAAGCTGGCGATGCGGCAGCGATTGAAAAAGCGACGCGCGCGTTGCACGACAATCGTTCGTTACATTTCAATTGGATTCTCAACGAGGTCGTCACCGGCGCGTTCCTCGTGATGGTGGTGCTGATTGCGTTCTTTAGCGTGCGTGAATGGCTTCTACTTCTGGCGCGAAAGAAGCGGGCGGACCTTGCGGAAACAAATCCAGTGTGGCTGCCCGATTACGCGATTGTCGAAGCGCGGCCGCTGCATGTTTTTGGCATGATTGCTTTGGGTTTTGCGTTGTTGAAAGAATTGTCGGGCGAAGCGGCTATCGATCGCGCGAAGAATGCACACACCGTTTGCTGCGTTTCCGACAAGCACGCTTACTTGCAGGTTGCTGAAAAGCGTTTTGATGGCATCAATCGTTGTTGCTAATGAACTTCGGTCTTTATGGCGGGTCGTTCGACCCTGTGCACCTCGGGCATTTGCTCGTGGCGCAAGCGGCTCACGAAGAGCTTGAGCTGGACCGCATCTTTTTTATCCCGGCGGCGCACTCGCCGTTCAAACCACAAAGCCACGCGTCACCGGGCGCGGATCGATTGCGGTTGTTGCGCCTGGCGTTGCAGGGTTGCACCTGGGCTGAAATTGATGACCAGGAAATTCGGCGCGGCGGGGTTTCGTATTCGATCGATACGGTGCGCGATTATTTGCAACGGTTTCCAAAAGCCACGTTGTTCTACTTAATTGGTGCGGACAACGTTGCTACATTGCCGAAATGGCGCGATGCGAACGAACTGGCGAAGCTGACGGAGTTCGTGGTGATCCCGCGTCCCGGTCAGCAGCCGATGGATTTGCCGGCTCCGTTTCATGGGAAGCTGTTGCGTGGATTTCCGTTGGCGGTTTCGTCGTCGGAGATTCGGGAACGCGTGAAGAGTGGGTTGCCGATTCGGAACTTGGTATCGCCCGCAGTGGAGGAAGCGATTCGCGGGGCGGGGATGTATCGGGAGTGAAAGCTCCAAGATCCAAGCACCAAGCTCCAAGATCCAATCTGGGAGCGTGCACGGAGCAGTCAGAACATCGGTAACACTTCTGGTTCAATACATAGGTAACACATTTGA
>JAQGOW010000653.1 GCA_028293405.1 Verrucomicrobiales bacterium | reverse complement strand
ATTTTCACGTGAGATTGACTGGCAACAGGCCGACGTGCCGCGAGTGCGAATCCTCAGCAACGCAATCGCCAACACCCTCGAACGCAAGAACGCAGAAGACCTGGTGCTGCAATCGCGCGAGCAGTTGCGGGCGCTGTCAGCTCGGTTGCAAACGTTGCGTGAAGAAGAGCGGACACGGCTGTCGCGCGAGATTCACGATCATCTGGGCCAACTGTTGACGGCGTTGAAATTGGATTTGCGATTAGTCGAACGAAAGGTCGGTGTGTTGCAGGACGCCGAGATCCGGAATGTTTTGAATGACAGGCTGGCATCGGCGCAGAACCTCGCGGACGAGGCGGTGGTTTCAGTGCAAAAAATTGCTTCGGAGTTAAGGCCGGGAATTTTGGATCGGGTCGGATTGGCGGCGGCGATTGACTCGGAGGTGCGCGCGTTTCAATCGCGGACGGGTGTGCAGTGTGAATGCAATATTCCTAACGATGCCCCGCCGATTCCGCAGGAGCATGCCACGGCGGCTTACCGGATTTGTCAGGAACTTCTGACGAATATCGCGCGGCACGCGAAGGCTACGCATGCACGAGTTGGGCTGGCATACAACGATGGCTGGCTGGTATTGGAAGTGACCGACGACGGCGTGGGGATTCGACCATCGGAAATTGACAACCCGGAATCACTTGGGATTCTTGGCGTACACGAGCGGGCGGCGATGCTTGGCGGCACGTCGACCTTCGAGGGCAGAGTTGGCGGGGGCACGACTGCAATTGTGACCATTCCATTTCAAAAGACGGCGGATCGCGCTGTCGGTTCCTGACATGAAACGAGTGCTAATAGCAGATGATCACGCGCTGATGCGCAAAGGACTTCGCGAAACGCTCGAAGACGAACTGGGGCCAATGACGTTCGGCGAGGCCGACAACGCGACGCAAGCACTGGAACTCGTTTGGAAAAGCAAATGGGATTTGGTGTTGCTGGATATCAACATGGAGGGACGCAGCGGATTGGAGGCGTTGGAGGAGATTCGCAAGGCGCGCCCCAAATTGCCGGTGCTGATTTTGAGCATGTATCCAGAACAGGATTTTGCCGTGCGGGCGTTGAAAGCAGGCGCGTCCGGATATGTCAGTAAGCGGTTGGCTTCGGACGAACTCGTTGCGGCCGTGAAGAAGGTGTTGGAGGGAGGACGTTACATCAGCCCGGCTGTTGCGGACCAACTCGCGGCGGATTTGAATCGGGAGAGTCATGCTGCGCCGCATCACTCGCTTTCAAATCGCGAATTTCAGATCATGAGAATGATCGCCGCCGGCAAGACGCTGAAGGAAATTGCGGCGGAACTTTCTATTAGTGTGAAGACCGTTGGGACCTACCACGGCAGGTTGCTTGCGAAGATGGCGATGAGCAGCGATATCGAACTGACGCGGTATGCGCTCGCCAATAAGCTCGTGGAATAGTCAGGGCCTCGTTACCTCAGTTGCTACACATTCGTTCGTGTAAGCCGACGGCTTACATATCCCTTCATCTCATCCGCACAGGACTTCGAGATTCAGGCTCAATAGCTGGACCCACCCCGTACGCCTAAGCTGTGACATCAGATAAACAACAAATCTCGAACAACAATTCGGGCGAGATGGAGCAGAACAGTATGACAATGGTAAATAATTCACACGGTGAGCAGAGCAGCACGCGAAGAGCAGGGCGGGTCGCGCACTTCGATGATCGAACATTTTTTGCGCTGATTGAAAATATTTCAGACGTGATTATCGCGACTGACCTGGAGGGCAAGGTTTGCTATGTCAGCCCGTCAGTGGAACGGATGCTCGGCTATGCGCGATACGAGGTGCTTCGCCGTAGCATTTTTGACTTTGTGAATCCAGACGATGTGGCGGCTGCGCGGAAGGATTTCGAATATATCCTCGCCAATCCTGGTAAGACCGGCCCGTTGACTCCGGTTCGCGCGTGGCATCGCGCCGGTCGTTGGCAACAGATTGAGGCTATTGGCAAGAGATTGCCCGAGGGCGAGTCGGTGGTCTTGAGTATTCGGGACATCACCGAGCGGATCAGCACTGCCGAGGCACTGCGGCAGTCCGAATGCAAGCTTCGGCAATATTGGCAACAAACGAAGGTTGCGATTATCGAGTGGGACGTCAATTTGCGAATCGGCGGATGGAACCCGGCGGCGGAGAAAATGTTCGGGTACTCGGCGGCTGAGGCAATGATGCAGGACGCAAGTCTGGTTGTTCCCGATGAGTTGCAGGATTTTGTGGCGGAGGTTGGGGTTTGGTTGATGGGCGATTCGAAAACCGGGCCCGTCACGAACGAAAACGTGACGCGCGATGGGCGAGTGATTATTTGCGAGTGGTGCAATACGCCCATCCTCGCTGCCGATGGAAAGGTAGTTGGGGTGGTGTCGCTGGTGGAAGATGTAACGGAACAACGTCGACTGCAGGAAGAGGCCGCACAATCGCAACGATTGGAGATGATCGGGACGATGGCGAGCGGGATTGCGCATGATTTGACGAATATCTTATCGCCGATTGCCATGATTGGGCCTGCGTTGCGACCGCAGATTTCGAGCGCGGCGGGTTTGGCGAAGCTGGATGCATTGGAAGCCAGCGCGAATCGTGGATTGGAGTTGGTGAATAATATTCTTTCGCTGACGCGCGGTACGAAGGTTGAGCGGACCGCCGTGCAATCGCACAAACTCGTTGCGGAGATTGCGCAAATCATCGAGGAAGTTTTTCCTAAATCGATCCAGTTGAACACAACCGTGCCGGAGAATTTATGGCTCGTGCACGGCAATTCCACCGAGCTGCACCAGGTGTTGATGAATCTGTGTGTGAACGCGCGCGACGCAATGCCGGACGGCGGAGCATTGGGCATTTCAGCGCGAAATGTGATTTTGAGCAAAATGCAGGCGAGTAGCATTCCAAACGCGCAGGCCGGGCCATACGTCGAGTGGTGCGTTGCGGATAGTGGCCTCGGAATGACACCGGAAGTTTTGCAGCGGATTTTCGATCCGTTTTTCACAACGAAAGAACGCGGGAAAGGATCGGGGCTCGGCCTGGCAATTAGCCTGCGAATCGTTCAAAGCCACGGCGGCGCCATCGATGTGCAAACTGAGATCGGCAAAGGCACTACGTTTAAAATCTATCTGCCGGTCATGACGCCCTTGCCGAAGACCTGGGAACTTCCAGTGACACGATGAAGACTGGAACTTTGGTTCCAAACTCCGGGATTGGTCTCGGAGCGGCGAAGCGCCGAAGAAACCGCGTCGCACCAATTTCTCCAGTGCCGACGCTGGTCGCGCAGCTTGTGATCGCTCTGTGGGAGGTGTGGTTCTTTGAGGTAAAAATTTCAAGAGCGAGCGATGGTGTTGCACGTAACCGGCAAAACGCCCATCCGGTTGGAGCGCGTCATCGCCGCTCTTGATCTGCACGTCGATTAAGGACGTATCTTCAACTCCGCTTTGATTTCGCCGATCATCTTTTCCAACTGACGGCCGAATTTGACGTAGCTGTCGAAGACGTGTTTGTCGTCAGCTTTGACGGTGGCGTCGTGGAATACGACGGCGACGTGGGGTTCGATGGAGATGCCGGCGTCGTAGCCGCGTTGGAAGGCGTCTTTCAAAATTGCGCGCACGTGGCCCTGACCTTCACCGGGGTAGTTGTAGTCGCAATCGTTTTTTGCGGGAACGTAGGTCGCGTCCTTCACGTGAATGTGGGCGACGTGGTCGCGGATGTTTTCCCAGAATTCCCAGGCATCTTGGCGCGGCCAGGGTTTGGCTTTGGAACGGTCGGCGTTGAAGACCGGATTGCCGGTGTCAAAAACCCATTTTAGGCCAGGGCATTTGTCGAGGAGATCAAGGCCGTGTTGCCAGCTCATGCCACCGTAATTCATGCAGTTTTCGTGCACGGGTGTGAGGCCGTTGTCGACGAACATGTTTGTCACTTCACGAATGCGTTTGAACACTTCGCGCGGGATAACGGCTTCTTCGTCGCCGGGCTTGTAGCTCATGATGCGGACGTATTTGGTGCCGAGCTTTTGCATGCGCGGGATGCAGCGCTTCACTTCGCAGGCGGTAATGTCGAAAGGGTCGGTGATTTTTTTGGCCCAGTTGGCGATGGCAGAGCCAAAGGCGTAAACGCCGAGGCCGTTGTCTTGTAGTTTTCCGGCGACGATGTCGAAAGCTTTGTCCGGGATGTCGTGAAGGTTGCCTTTGGGGAAGCCGTCGAGTTCGACGACCCGCATTTCAATATATTTCCAGCCAAGTTCTTTGGTGGCGTTGATCTGGGCGTCGAGTTTTGCGCCTGCTTCGTCTCCGATACCGGTCAAAATCATGGAATCAATTTAGCCACAGATGAAACACGGATGGAACACAGATTTATTTCCAATAATCCAGTAGCGGTCCTTCGGCCCCATACACGGGGTCGAATTCTGGCGGAGGAAGATTGGCGATGTTCTCGTCGACTTTCGGACGTTCGCCGGGAAGGCCTTTATTGAGATCCCAATCGCGACCTTCGGGATAGCCGCCGACGACTGCGAAGTCCTGGGTGCAGCCGTTGTTTTTGTGGGCGACTCCGGCGGCGATGATGATGACGTCGCCAGCGGAGATTCGTTCGGCGATGCCATTATCCCCGCCGAACTGGAGGCTGGCTTCGCCGCCCGACACACCTAGCACTTCGTGGGTCGTGCTGTGATAGTGATGAAAATCGTAAACATTCGCGACCCAGTTGTTGCCCCAATCGCTCGCGCTGAAGAGCTTCTTGAAAACGTTCTCGGCTTCAACACCGGTTTGTTTCAGTGCGTTGCGATAAATGATGAGGGGCAAACGGCTGTTCGGAAATCTGCCGTCGTCGTGCAAGATGAAGGTTTCGACGTGCGGATAGTTAAGCACCTCGGCAAACGCTGGTGGCAGTTTTAATGCTGTTTTCATATCCCGCTCCAATCTAACACAGATGCGCCGGTACGTTTCCGGTGGAAAATGTGGTGCGGGCTGTTCCTACACGAGTTTAGACCAAAGGATGAGGCGCACGGGTTGCATTCGCGTGTAGTGTTTCCTTAGGGGGACATGCGATGGCTCGGTCAGTGGATAACAACGAACAGGAACGACTCGATAGTTTGTCGAAGTACGACATTCTCGATACGCCGCCAGAATCGTCGTTTGACGCTCTGGCGGCCCTCGCGGCGCAGTTCTGCCACATGCCCACTTCGGTGATTTCATTTGTGGACCGCGACCGTGAGTGGATCAAGTCGGAGATCGGGACCACTTTGAGCGAGATTCCACGCGACCATGCGTTTGCCAGTCGCGCGATTAAGGCCAACGACGGTGATAATTTTTGCGTCGTTCGTGATGCGCAGTTAGACGAGCTGTTGCGGGACAATCCTTTGGTCAAAAACGAACCGCATGCGCGCTTTTTTGCCGGGATTGCGTTGGTGAATCGCGAAGGAGTGCCTCTCGGCGCGCTGTATGTTCTGGATCAACACGCGCACGAATTCACAGATGAACAGCGGAAAATGCTGCGTGCGCTTGGTCACGAAGCGGTCGTTCTGCTGGAGTGGCGTCGTGAAAATCACGAGAGCCGCATAGAGCATGAACGTCAATCAGTTGAACTTGATCAGTTGAAGAAACGGCTTCAGGCCGAAGCGGTGGAACATGCGCGGGTTGAGAACGAACTTAAACGAAACGAACGACAATTAGCCGACGCGCAGCGTATTACGCACTTGGGCAGTTGGGAGTGGGACTTGCGGACGAATTCAGTGGAGTGGTCGGACGAACTCTACCGGATCTACGGCGTCAAACCTCATGAATTTGCCGCCACGTATGAGGCGTACCTGCGTTTTGTGCACCCCGACGATCGGGTAAAAACCAATCACGCTGTCGAACGAGCGTTGGTGACTGAGGGAGCTTTTAACACTGAGGAGCGGATTGTTCGAAGAGACGGAGTGATTCGAATCCTTAGATCGTGCGGCGAGGTGATCCGAAATGAAAAAGGTGAACCGGTGCGAATGGTGGGCAGTTGCCAAGACGTAACCGAATGGAAGCTGACTCAACAAAAACTGCAGCGTTCGTTGTCGCTCCTGCATGCGACGATCGACGCGACCGCCGATGGGATTCTGGTCGTGGACACCGAACGGAGACTTGTCCAGGTTAACCGTAAGTTTGGTCAACTGTGGCATTTGCCCGCTGAATTGATTTCGCTTTATGACGACGGTCGATTGCTCAGCCTGGTCGGTGATCAAGTTAAAGACCCGGTGGCATTTCGTGAGCAGGTCGAAAGAGTCTATAAAAGTCCAGAGTGCGAGAGCGTGGACCTGCTTGAGTTCAAGGACGGACGAACTTTCGAGCGATATTCGTGCCCTCAGTATTTGGGTGAAAAAGTCGTCGGACGGGTCTGGTCGTTCCGCGATATCACGGAGCGAGTCCTTGCGTTGAAGGTGGTGCAGCAAAGTGAGCAGAGGTATCGGTCGCTGGTGGTTGCAACTTCACAAGTGGTTTGGACCGCTGATCAACAGGGCCGGATAATGGAAGACAGTCCTTCATGGCGTCAGTTCACTGGGCAAAGTTATGCGCAGATGAAAGACCGCGGTTGGCTGACGGCGGTGTATCCGAGAGATCGGGCGCGTGTGGCCGAACTGTGGGACCATGCAACAAAGTCTGGGAATATCTATCATGCGGAGTTTCGTTTGCGGCGGGCCGACAGCGAATGGAGATTCGTTTCAGATCGCGGCGTCCCTGTTCGTGAGAAGGACGGGAAGATTCGAGAGTGGGTCGGTTTTTGCGTGGATGTGACTGAGCGCAAACTTGCGGGTGAAGCGATACTCAAAGAACGTGATTTCTCAGATGGCTTGATTAGCAGCTTGCCAGGGATTTTTTACCTTCTCGACGAGACCGGTCTCAACCTGCGATGGAACGAAAACCTCGAAAGGATTACCGGCTATTCGGCGCAGGAGATCAGCAAAATGCGAGCCATCGATTTTGTGCCACCGGAAGAGAAGGCGTTAGTGGCGGAGCGCGTTCACAAGGTATTTGTCACTGGTGAAGCTGATGTCGAATTGAACCTCCTGACAAAAACCGGCGAGCGGATTCCGTTCTATTGCACGGGTAAATTGGTGCATTTGGACGGCAAGTTGCGTCTGATTGGCGCGGGCGTTGACGTGTCTGGGTTGAAGGCGGCCGAGGCCGAAATCAAACGGCTGAATTTAGATCTGGAAAAGCGCGTGCAGGAACGGACCGCGCAG
>JAQGOW010000355.1 GCA_028293405.1 Verrucomicrobiales bacterium | reverse complement strand
GCCCGCGACAAACAACAGCAAGAGACAAAACGTTCCCGTCAACGCCTTCTGCGAATTGCGGCTCCGCGCGGAAACAAAAATTCCAACCACCAACGAACAGAACAGCGCGTTCACTAATGCGATATTGGTTTTCCAAAATTGCGCACCCGTGACGCCGCCCATCAACATGATCATCGCCATCACCGGAAAAATCGCGAGCAACCCATAAACCGATCGCAACGATTGCGACAACAACTTCGCGCCCACGACGTCGTGCCCGCGCAAATCCGTGAGGAACAACAAACCAATCGTCCCTTCGCGCTTCTCTTCGCTCAAACAATCCGCAGTGAAAAACAACCCACAGAACAACGCAGCAAAAAGCGCCATCCATCCCAGCACCGCGAAGAGAGTCCCGCCGATAGAGGCCATGCTGGTACCCGCCGCTTTGTAAAATGCCAGCACCATCCCGCCGATGATCACGGCGATAATAGCAGCGACGACACGGAACCAGAACGTACTTCGTTTGCGCGCAGCGACCCGCAACTCGCGTTCAAGTACCGGTAGAAACGTCATTTTTAAAAACCTCAGTTACTTCGCACAAACATTTTACCCGGCAACTGCCGAATGATCCGTTTCATTTCCAACCCCAGCAACGTCACCGAAACCGTCGAGGCCGGCAGCCCGCTATGACGAATGATGTCATCGATGCCCTTCGATTCATTATCGATCAAGTCATAGACCTTCTGTTCGTTTTCGCTGAGCGCAAACGCCGGCAGTTCGTCCTGGCCTTGCTTAGGTCGATTACTGCCCGGGAACAAATATTCAAACTCCGTCAAAATATCTTCAGCCGACTCACAAAGCTTCGCGCCTTTTTTGATCAACTCGTGACAACCTTTGCTGCGAGGCGAATCAATCCGACCCGGCACCGCAAAAACCTGCCGCCCATTCTCAACCGCCATGTTCGCAGTGATCAACGCGCCACTCGTCAAATTCGCTTCCACCACGACCGTCCCGAGAGTCATCCCCGCCACGATCCGATTGCGAATTGGAAACGTCTGTTTGTCCCCCTGCCGATTAAATGGAAACTGCGAAATCACCGCGCCAGTTGCGGCAATACGCTCAAACAACTCCGCATTCTCTGCCGGGAACACCAAATTAATCCCCGTTCCGAGCACTGCGATCGTTCGCCCCTTGGCATTCAACACGCCTTGATGCGCCGCCGTATCAATCCCCCGCGCGCCGCCGCTGACAACCGTCACGCCGATATACGCGAGCTGATACGCAAGCTTGCGCGCAATTTCGATCCCGTAATGCGTCGTCATCCGCGACCCAACCATCGCAATCGAGTTCTTGTCCTTCGCCAACAAATTGCCTTTGACGTAAAGCACGATCGGCGGATCGTAAATTTGCTTGAGCAACTCCGGATAATTTTCGTCCGACTGAATAACGATGTTGCATCCGAACTGCTCGATCCGTTTCAACTCACCGGCCAGATCCACCGTCTTGTTCCAATTCGTGACCGCCTCCGCGATTTCCGGCCCGATGCCATAGACCTGTTCCAGTTGCGATTTGCTCGCGCTGAGAATAGCAGGGGACTCGCCGAAGTGCTCGAGCAACTGCCGCACGCGCACCGGTCCGATCCCTTCAATCATGTTCAACGCAACGAACGCTTCCCGCGAATCCATGGCGCAGAGCTAACCCGCTTTCGCAATTCGCTGCAAGCTTGCTGTAACCTGAAAAAAGCTTTTCCGCCTTTCCCGGCTGTGTAGAGTTTTGCAATGCATTCCCGGCCTTTATGGATACTGCCATTCCTGTTGATTTGCGGCCTCCTCGGTTGCACCGCTAAACACGAACCCGCACCGCAACAACAACCTCCAGCCGGCTCCTATTTCAAAACCCATTGGCAGGACGAATCCCAATTCATTGTCGAAGCCACCCTCACCGACATTGCCGAAATGGCTTATTACGCCAAGAACCACAAACTGCCCGATCCCGCGTCTCTCTGGGTCGATGCGAAAGAGCAGGGCGGTGCATTTCGTGCGCCCGTTTATCAAGTCGAGATCTCCTTCGCAAAAAATAAACCCACCCTCAAGTTCGAACTCCCAGTTAACGAAGCCATCTGGTCCCCGAACGTTTACGGTGACGCCACGACTCGAATCTTCAACGTCCTCAACCTGCCAACCATCGGCTCCTACACAGAATCCGACGACGCCTCCGTCATGAGCGAATTAGTCGACGCCAAAGCAACCACGTTAGAAGAGCAAAACAAACTCGTGTCCGAAAAACTTCAGAAGGATTTTTCCAATCCCACAGCGCACGAACAAGCCGCACTCGTCGCCGTCAACTTTGTCGGACGCGATTCCTCCGGCTACTTCTTCGACGCCCGCCTGCCGCTCACCCGCGTCACCGCCCATCTCGCGATCGCCTCTGCCTTAGCTGGCGCGCCCGAACGCACTCCCTCAGGCGTCCTCACCGAAGCGCTCCTGAACATCTGCATCGGCAACGCCACTCCCGCGATCCAAAAAGCCCATCGCTTGCGTGAGTCCGATAAAACCCAAGCCATCTGGATTCGCACCGTCGACGCTTTGGCTTCCGACGATTATCGCCCGTTGGAAAAGATCAAAGATCAAACCATGCTCGAGCACATTGCCTGGTTTGCCGCTTACGCCGGCGCGGTCGACATCAACAGCGCCTGGGAAAAACTCAAACCCGAAGACTTGCAATATCCTGACTTCTGTCGCGTTGCCAACAACTCTACTTATTCCGTCCAAGTCGGCCACGCATTGCTCCAATACAGCCTGCCGCTCGAATTCAAGGAAATCGACGACATCTACAAAGCTGCGCGCGGCGGAAAACTTACCGAAGCCAATTACATCCAGGCCTTGAACGAAATGCCTGAGCGTTGCTTCGGCGCCGACAAAAACGGCAAGCCCGTCGTGCGCGTCATCGGTTGGGGCCAATGGGCCATGTTCTTCCAACGCCAACTCTGCCACGCCGTCCAGCAGAACTACAATTTCCTCCGTCACAAATACGGCGACCGCGACGAAGCTACGAAATTCTCCGCTAACGCGATGAAGCAATTCGCCGGCTTGCGCCTGTTTCCGTTCATGGCCCGCTTCATCTGTGAAGACGAGCCCGCCTACAAAAAATCTGTCGACGACGGATTTGCTGCCACCGTCGCCACCCCGCATCTCGTCTCACCGCAGGCGTGGAACTACATTTGTTGGCCCGTGAAATTTGCGCCGCAGTATTCGCCCAATCCCAATCCGCACATCAACGAATGGCACAAACACAATCCGCCTCCCGGCACCGTCTACAATCTCTATCCGCGCCTCTGGCATCCTAGCCTCACCGCACGCCCCGACGCTGTTTCGGTCTTCGAGCAACTCCACCAACTCAATCCTTACT
>JAQGOW010000348.1 GCA_028293405.1 Verrucomicrobiales bacterium | reverse complement strand
GCAAATTGACCAAAGGCTGATCACCGATGACGACACCCGCCGCGTGCACTGACGCATTGCGAACCAAATCTTCCAGGATGAACGCCGTATCGACCAACTCGCGCGTGACCTCTTCAGTTTCGTAGGCGGTTTTGAAATCCGGCGATTGCGCGAGCGCTTTTTCGAGGTCCATCCCCAATTCGGCGGGGATCATTTTGGCGAGACGATCGCACTCGCCGTAGCTCAAACCCATCACGCGACCGACATCGCGCACCACGGATTTCGCGCCCATCGTGCCGAAGGTAATAATTTGGGCGACGGATTCGCTGCCGTATTTATTCCGGACATATTCGATAACGTCAGCGCGCCGATCGTCCGCGAAATCGATATCGATATCAGGAGGATTGACGCGTTCGGGATTGAGGAAGCGTTCGAACAGTAGCCCGTAACGAATCGGGTCAACGTTCGAAATTTCCAAAAGATAAGTGACGATCGAACCTGCAGCTGATCCGCGCGCCACGCACGAAATGCCCTTGCTGCGACCGTAACGAACGAAGTCGCCCACGATAAGAAAATAGGAAATGAAACCGGTCGTCTCGATAACCTTCAATTCCGTGTCCACGCGATCGAGCACAGCTTTCGTCGCTGCCGCAGGATCGGCGTAACCGGGCGGCAGGAGAGTTGGGTCATCGATGCCCTCCACAACAAAACGATCACCCTCAGCGCGCGCACGCATCGAGTAGCGAAGATTCAAACCTTCGGCGACCAGGTCACGCAACATTCCTTCACGCGTTTTCCCGGCTGGCGGTTCGAATGCCGGATAGTGATATTCCTTATTAAGCCTGATCTCGAGATTGCACTGCTCAGCCACTTCCATCGTATTTATCACCGCTTCAGGCACCTCGCTAAAGCGCGCCTGCATCTCTTCGGCCGAACGCAGGAAAAACTGCTCCGGCTGATACGTCATCCGCTTCGTGTCGGACAACTGCGTCTGCGTGCCGATGCAAATCAAGCAATCGTGCGCGTGCGAATCCGCTTTGTTCACGTAGTGAACGTCGTTGGTCGCCACCAACTTCAGCCCGAATTCCTTATGCCACGCGATCAGTTGCTTGGTGATTTTCGCCTGTTCAGCAATCCCGTGATTTTGAATCTCGAGATAAAAATTTTCCGGCCCAACAATTTGCTTATACCAATCGATCGCCTCGCGCGCTTTCGGCAATTGATCCTGCCGGATCAGCTGCGAAATTTCGCTGTTCATGCACCCGGAAAGAACAATCAGCCCGTCATGATACTGGGCGAGCAGTTCTTTATCGATGCGCGGCTTATAATAAAAGCCATCGAGGTGCGCGATCGTGACCAACTTGACCAGGTTTTTGTAACCCTGCTCGTTTTTCGCGAGAACCGTTAAATGGTTGTAAACATCCTTACCACCATTGGTCGTTTTGCGGTCCGTGTGTTTGCCCGGAGCCACGTAAACTTCGCACCCGATGATCGGCTTAAGTTCCTTCTTCTTCGCAGCCTTGTAAAAATCGATCGCGCCGTACAACACACCGTGGTCGGTCAGAGCGATGTGCGAAAAATTCAACTCCTTCGCGCGATCCATCAATCGGTCCACGCGACACGCACCATCGAGCATAGAATACTCGCTGTGCAGGTGAAGATGAACAAACTCGGCGCGGGACATCGGCTAAATTCCCATGTTCGACAACGTCGTCGCGATACGATTCACCACCCCGACGAGTTGCGGATGAGTCTTTTCAAATTCATCAACGGACGACGCGAGGCCTTGAGTGGAATGCTTCAAAGTTTCCGGATTCTTGTTCTCGCGCATCGCTTCATGCGTCGATAGCTCCGCGAAACTTGCAATGCTCTGCGCTTGCTCCTCATGCGTTTCGGACAGTCCGGAAACCTCCGTTTTGAGCTGCGCAATGAGCTGCAACAGCTCCGCGCGATTATCATCGCGCAACGTGCCGGCATTTTGGATTCGGGTTTCGAGTTTTGAGAGCGTGTCGTCAAGCATAGGTCCGTAAATCAACCTAACGGATTTGGCCTAAAAGGGAAGCGGTTTGAACCCGCGCGCTTTTCGCAGGTAGGGCGAGGCTCCTGCCGAGCCATTTGCAGGATCAAATACATTCGAGTTTAACGATTAAATAAACCCGGGTAAATCTTCGTAAGAATAAGCAGAAGAACGGGACGCCTAAACCAAAACCTCGTAGCAGCCGACGTGAGGAGGCTCTAACTTCTTTTTTTCCATAGCCATTACCAAAAACGCCAAAAAATCTAAGCCTCATCGCGTCCACTACTTCAGAAAATCAACTTCGCCCGTGGCCATGTGCCATTTGCGATTTGCCATTGCAGCAACTAACACGCTGCCCCAGTCCGTCCCAATCAGGCCCAGCCCGCCCCCTTCGCTACCTTGGAAGCACCATTCAGAAAAAAATCCTCAACTCGCGTAGCGCACTTCCGCGCCATGATTATAGCTTAGGGTGAAGGCGCTGTGCCGAGGGGGTTTTGGCCGCAACCCTGGGTAACCCCGCCTTAATCGCAGATTCACTTTCGCGCAGCGGCGACGAAGGAGTTATTTTAAGCACCACGTAAACCCACTCAGAATTCCGTAGGAGCTGCAAGAAATGGAGACGATGCTACGGAATGCGCAAGCTCTCTTGACTGAACGCTTCTTACAGGCGCAGCATCCTTAAAAAGGAGACATTGTGAAAAGCAATTCCCCCTTAACCGCCGGAATCTCCAACTCAATCATACGCAAATGAATTCCAGAATCAACGCAACCCCGGCCCGCTTCATACAATTACTGTCCCTTATCGCCATCGTTTGCGTTTGCGGCTGCTACTCGCACGATTCGCACGGACGCCAATACGCCATCCGTGATCCTCTTCCAAAAGATGCGCCAAAAGGATTTGCCGACTTCACGCTGACTCTCGATTCGGACTGTCAGAAAGTTGGTGTCCTTCGGATTGGAGACAACTTCCTAGCCGGCGAATTCATGCTCCAGATCACCAAACGCGGTTCATGCCTGCTTCGCATGGCAGCGCCGCCCGGCGACCAGAAGTTCCGCGTCGCAAGCACCCTTGTCGTAGTGCCTATAACAAACGGAATGGTCACTCCTGTCGAAATCACCACGCGCCGCCTCAGGCCGAGCATTTGGAGCGACAACCGCAATTGCCACATCTCCGCACGAATATCACCGTCTGTTCCTTACGAAGATATTCACTGAGGAGGCGAAATTTCACGTCCTTAACCTTTGAAGGGACGGCTGAATCGATTGGTTGCATCCGCCGCCTTTGCTCGAAAGTTCTTTGGGACGTTTGTGACCCGTCCCATGGGACGGGTTAAACCCGCAAAATCATCAATGTTTACAGGCCTTGGGACGGTGGGACGGGTCTGGCTGGGGTAGGGTATGGTGCAATGCCGACGTTCGGTGCGCAGCCGAAGTTCGACAGAGTCGCGACTTTGTAAAACAGCATTCGTTCCCGCGGTTTTACTGTCCAGCGATTTTCCATCCCTCCGTTCTCTCCGTTTGCTCCTGTAAAAACATCTGTGTTAATCCGTGGTTAAACCCCTCCCTCAGCTTTCGTATATTTCGCGTATTTCGTGGTTGAACTCTTCTCCCTAAGTATTGACAATGCCGTAGCTTCACTATATAGTGTGCAATGAAAATTCCCCTCGTCGGGAATCGTTCTTTGAAATGCGCTGGTAACGGTGAGCCGGTTAGCGGCAACTAAACCGGAGTCAACGACAGTTAAACCGAGTTAACGACACCTAAAAAAGTCAGGCCGTGTAACCGTCACAAAAATGCGCCTCATGACGCTTTTTGACGCAATTTGACGCTTTTTGACGGGTAAACTGGAAAAAATTAAATTTCGTGCTGTGACCCGTCTGGCGGGGGGGGATCTGAGGTGCATTCGAAACACCTCAATACAGCAAAATACACCTAAATACACCTTTAGGAGAAGTTGGGAAGGTGGTCGGACTGGAACGGGCGGGCACGACAAGCCGCAGTCCATATCACCTAATATCAGTAAATATCACTAAATATCACCCAATTTTGTTTTAAACCGAAGCAATCGTGGTTGACGGGCGCATTCCATAATTGCGCAAACGCCAAATCCACATAAGTTTGAACGTTTATGGCTGAGCCGACTAACGAACCTGGAAAGACTAACGCCGAAGCACCGGTGTCCGATTTTATTCGCGACATCGTGGCGATGCATGTTGCGGAGAAAACGTACCCGCAAATTCACACCCGGTTCCCGCCAGAGCCAAACGGTTACCTCCACATCGGCCATGCTAAATCGATCTGCTTGAACTTCGGCATTGCGCGCGATTTTGGCGGCGTCTGCAACTTGCGCATGGATGACACCAACCCGACCAAGGAAGACGTCGAGTATGTCGATTCGATCACGGCGGATGTGAAATGGTTGATCAGCGGTTGGGCGGACGATCTTCTCGGTTTCAAGCCGAAGGGCAAGACGCCGGAAAAGATTTGTCCGAACGGCAAAGAGGATTACTACCTCGCGCCCGTTGTTCGTGAATCGATGGACGGCCTGGAACCGTTTTACGCATCAGACTATTTCCCGCAGATTTTCGACTACGCCGTCGCGATGATCAAAAAGGGCAAAGCCTACGTTTGCGACTTGTCTCCAGAAGACACCGACGCATACCGAGGCTCACCCGATCACCCGGGCAAAGAGAGTCCGTTTCGAAACCGGTCGGTGGAAGAAAGTCTCGACCTCTTCAACCGCATGAAGGCCGGCGAATTCCCGAACGGCGCGCGCACGCTCAAGGCCAAGATCGACATGACGTCGCCCAACATCTGGTTGCGCGATCCCGTCCTGTATCGCATTCGTCACGCCGAGCACCATCACACCGGCAAAACGTGGTGCATCTATCCGATGTATGACTTCGCCCATTGCTTGAGCGATTACATCGAAGGCATCACCCATAGCATTTGCACGCTGGAATTCGAAGTGCATCGCCCGCTCTACGATTGGATTCTTGACAGTCTCGAATTGCCGCGGCCGCAACCGCATCAATACGAATTTGCGCGACTGAGCATCACGTACACCGTGATGAGCAAACGCAAGTTGCTCCAACTCGTGCAGGAAAAACTCGTCACCGGTTGGGACGATCCGCGCATGCCAACGATCGCCGGACTCCGTCGTCGCGGTTATACGCCCGAAGCGTTGCGTAATTTCTGTTTCTCGATCGGGGTGACGAAATACAACGGCCTTACCGACGTCGCCGTTTTGGAACATGCGTTGCGCGAAGATTTAAACAAGCGCGCCTCCCGTGTCATGGGCGTGCTGCGTCCGATAAAGGTCGTCATCGACAATTATCCCGAGGGCAAAGTCGAAGAACTCGACGCGGTGAACAATCCGGAAGACGCAAATGCCGGTTCGCGCAAAGTCCCGTTCTCGCGCGTTCTCTATATAGAGCGCGATGATTTCATGGAAGTTCCGCCAAAGAAATTTTACCGACTCTCGCCCGGCACCGAAGTTCGTTTGCGCTACGCCTATATTATCAAGTGCAACGAAGTCATCAAAAATGCCGCTGGCGAAGTGACCGAATTGCGCTGCACCGCGGACCTCGATTCAAAGCACGGCGGCGCAACTGCCGGTCGCAAAGTGAAGGCAACGATCCATTGGGTCAGCGCCGAACATGCTGTCGACGCGGAAGTTCGTTTATACGACCGCTTGTTCACAGTTGAGCAACCCGATGCGGGAGATGGTGATTTCAAATCGTTTTTGAACCCGCATTCGTGCGATACGGTCGCCGGTTGCAAGGTTGAACCAGGTCTCGCGTCAGCGTCGTCCGAGACAAAGTTTCAATTCGAGCGCCTCGGTTATTTTCGAGTCGATCCAAAAGATTCGAAACCCGGCAAGCTCGTGTTTAACCGAATCGTTTCGCTGCGCGACTCATGGGCCAAGGAACAGGGGAAATGAACAAGGGACATCGGCGCGTGCGCAAGCGCCGCATCGTCTGGCTCATCGCCAGCTTTGTGGTCATCGTGGTCGCGGTCTGCGGGTGTCAGAGTGTCAGTTTCTATCGGCAGGCGATCGGTGGCGAGTTGCATATTTTGACGCACCAGAAGCCGATCACAGAACTGCTCGCCGACACGAACACGTCGCAAGGTTTAAGGCATAAGTTCGAAGTGGTCTTGGAAGCGCGAAAGTTCGCACAAACCAATTTGCATTTGCCCGCGGACGACAATTATCTGAAGTACGTCGACCTGCACCGGGACTTTGCCGTTTGGAACGTGAACGCTGCTCCACCGCTCTCGCTCGAACCGAAACGCTGGTGGTATCCGTTTGTAGGCAAGGCAAGTTATCGCGGTTATTTCGCTAAGGATGCTGCGGTGAAATATGCTGGCCAACTCAAGAAGAAGGGCTTCGATATTTACGTCGGCGCAGTGCAAACGTACTCAACCCTCGGGTGGTTCCACGATCCGGTGTTGAATACTTTCATCACCGAACCCGACGCGGACTTGGCTGAAATTTTGTTCCACGAACTGGCGCACCAGCGTCTGTTCATTTCCGGTGACACGGATTTCAACGAGGCATTTGCTACCGCGGTTGGTGAAGAAGGGGTCCGTCGTTGGTTGGAACGCAATCCTGCCGTGTATGAAAAGTATCTGCAAAAGCGCGAGCAAGAAGGGGATTTCGTAAATCTGGTCCTCGCGACCCGTGATGAACTGAAAGTGGTTTACGACGACTCAAGTCTGACCGACACAGCCAAACTGCAACGCAAAGGCGAAATCATCGCCGAGATGCGCAATAAGCACGAACAGCTCAAAGCGCAATGGGGTGGCAAATCGTATTACAACCGGTGGTTCTCAACGGACATCAACAATGCGAAGCTCAATACGATTTCTGCTTACTACACCTTGGTGCCAGCGTTCCGCGCGTTGTTGAAAGCCAACGGCGGCGACATCGAGCGGTTCTATGCCGAAGTGGAAAAACTTCGAAAGCTGCCGCGCGAACAGCGGCATGACGTGTTGAAGCAATCACTGCAAAAGACCGGCAGCGGCGTCCACAACGGCTCCGACTTCGATGCTCTTCATACATCGAAAGTCGATCGGGCACTCGCGCCGAAAACACGGTGAGCAGCCAACGTTGCTTTGCAAGATTCTCGATTTGCCGAAAATGGGTCCGGTGAGTTCCGAGGATGTGCTGCCGAACGGGACGACGATTGGTGCGCCAACTGCATTGGCTAGATGCATAGGGCCAGTGTCATTGGTCAAAACGAGGCGACAGGTTTTTAAGAGAGCTGCGAGTTCTCGCAACGATGTTTGACCTGCGACGTTAATTGGCTTTTTGTCCGGTGCAAACAGCGCGATTTGTTCAGCAATCCAATCACATATTTCTCGATCAGCGGCTCCGCCGAAAATAATCCAGCGGCCTTGATGCTTCATTTGCAACTTCGCCGCGACGGCCGCGAACCTCTCCTTCAGCCACCGTTTGGCTGGGCCGTATTCGGCGCCGGGATTTAAACCGAACAACACCTCGTCTTTGCTGATGTTAAGCTTTGCTCTTGCGCTGGCGACTTCAGTTTCGGTGACGACGATTTTGGGTGCGAGCGGTTCTGGTGACGCACCCACAGCGGCGACGATTTCGAGATAGTCGTAAATGTGATGCGCTCGTTTCGGTGGAGCGAACCTTCGTGTCGAACCGGAGTCGCGCTTGATTTCGGAGTCCGACTTCTTATGCATCGCCACTGCGTCTGCACGGCGTGGAATGACTTTATTTAGCAGCAAGTTTCGGAACCCTGACGAGTAGCCGACACGCTTCGGAATTCCTGCGAGGCGAAGTTCTAAACCGGAACGAACCGAATTCGGGAATGCGATGCCGAGGTCAAAGTTTTCAGCCCGCAATCGTTTTGCGACAGCCATGACACCTTCGTCCGGGGTGAATGTCATCACTGCGTTTGCGTAGGGTTGTTCCTTCCAAAGCTCTGCTAGTTTTGCGTGCGACAAGAGCGTGATGTGAGCGTCGGGTCTGGCTTCACGCAAACGGAGCAGGGCAGGGGTGCTCATGACGGCATCGCCGAGCCAATTAACGCAACGGACAAGGATGCGTTCGTTCATCGGAAGCAAATTTTGCGGACGCAATCCTGGAAATCTTCTGCGCCGTTGAGGATTTTGATTTCAACGCGCATGAACAAAATTGGGACGTCGCGTCGATCTATTTTCGGGAAGCGCACTGCGTCTTTCTGCGTCGTGAGGATCGCGTCGGCTTGACGCTTTTTGCTGCGGTTGATGACGTTGAGAATTTCCTGCTGCGTGAAGCGGTGGTGATCGGCGAACCGTTTCGAATAGACCAACTCCGCTCCGCCTTTGACGAGGCTTTGCTCGAAGCTTTCCGGCTGAGCAATGCCGCTGAGCGAGGCAATGCGTTTGCCTTTGACGTATTCCAAGCCGTGCCGTTCGCCCGTAAAAACGTCTTCAAAATAGAGCGGGTGATGGACACACTCTATGATTCCGGCAGTTGAATTGTAGTGAGCAATTCGTTTGCGTAACTCAGCCGTGTTCCCGTCGCTTTTGGTGATGAAAATCGTGGTGGCGCGCGCGAGGTGCGAGAGTGGTTCGCGGAGTGTGCCGCGTGGAAGGAGGTGCTCGTTGCCGAACGGTTGTTGGCAATCAATCAGCACGACGTCGTGACGGCGGCCGGCGAGTTTCCAATATTGAAAGCCATCGTCGAGCAGCAATGTGTCGCAACCGAAATTCTCAATCGCGTAGCGACCGCTTTTGACGCGGTTTTTGTCTACGAGCACGACGACGTCTTTTAAGTTCGACGCCAACATGTATGGCTCGTCCCCAGCGGTTTCAGAATCGAGCAGCAACGATTTGCCGTCGGAGACAATTCGCGGCGGTGTGCTGTCACTGCGAAACAATAAAGTGTTCCACATCCGTTTGGGCAACGGCGGTGGTTTGGATCGATAACCACGGGAGAGAATCGCTACGGTGCGACCCTGGTTTTTCAGTTCGCGCGCAAATTTTTCGACGACGGGAGTTTTGCCGGTGCCGCCAACGGTAACATTGCCAATCGCGATGACCTGGATGCCAAGCGTGGAATCGCGCATCAGCCGCATGTCGTAGAGAAAGCGGCGCAGTTTGATGACGGCGGTATAACCCTTGGAAAAGATGTGAAGAAAAGTGCGGATTACCGCAGCTTTTTTGTCCCGTCGTTGCTCGAAAATAACTTCGAGAACGATTGTTTCAATCGCTTCTGCCCACGCTCGGAACGTTTCACGCATCGAAAGGAATTACTGCACTAGCGTCCCCACTCGGGATTTTCGATGAAGGCGTAACAAAGCATGTGGCAGATACCCATCTGCGCGTCTTCGACACGTCCGTAGTGAGTGTCTTCGATGGCGATCGTGTGATCGGCGATTTTCGCCATGCAACCGCGTTTGCCGCCGACAAGCGCGATGGTTTCCAAACCGTTTTTCTTCGCCCATTCGAGCGCTTTGACGACGTTTGGAGAATTGCCGCTGACGCTGATGGCGAGAACGACGTCGCCTTTTCTGCCGAAATTTTCCAACTGGCGCAGGTAAACGTCGTCGTAATGATAATCGTTACCAATGGCGGTCATCCAACTGACGTTGTCATTGAGCGAGATGCAACGGAATCGTTTGCCGACTTTGTCGGACGCGCCTTTGCCGAGGTCGGTCACAAAATGCGAGGCGTTCGAGGCGCTGCCGCCGTTACCGAACACGAAAATATGTCGGTCCTCTTTGAGCGCCGCTTTCAAACGGTCGATCAATTTCGCCACGGCGTCGACGGGGATAGAGTCGAGCGCGGCTTTTTGCGCCTTGATGTAATCGGAGATCCACGTGTTCATCGGGCGGCTAGTCTAGGGAAGTTCGATGGACGCGGCAAGCGCCAACGCCCCAATTGGAACGGCATCTTCTTTTAGAGTCGCGAGAGCGACCTGCGGACCGGGCGCGAACGCGTGCATGATATACGTGCGCATGGCAAGTTAGACGGCGGCGCGGAGCGGTTCGCCCAGGAGTGACAGTCCGCCGCCAAGTACGACGATTTCGGGATGGAACAGGTGGACAACGTGCGACAGAGCAAATGCGAGGTCGTCTGAGGTTTCGTTTAAGATCCGGCGTGCGTGTTCATTTCCGGCGGCGACAAGTTGATTCAGCAACTTCGCTTCGCCGCCGTTTGTATAGGCAAGTCCAGCCTCTCGAAGTTTTTTATCAACAGCCCATCCCGAACAGCGCGATTCTACAGTTGTGCCGGATTTATCCAGGCGCACGTGGCCGATTTCCGATTCACCGGGCTTGGCACCGTGGAAGATTTTCCCCTCGATGACGATACCGCCACCAACACCGCTTCCGAGTGTGACGTAGAAAACCAATTTGTGATCGCGACCTGCTCCATTCAGCGCTTCGCCAAGAGCCGCAACATTGGCGTCGTTATCAACGCGCACAGGCACTCCGCTAATTTCGGTCAACCAACTCTGTAACGGAAATTCGGACCATCCTTCGATCTGGTGCGAGCAACAAATGTGACCGGTTGTCCAGTCCACTGGCCCTCCGAAACCGACCCCGATCGCGCGCGCATTCGTCTTTTTAATCAGGTCCGGCAACGAAGCCCTAATCTGTTCACGAATTCCTGCGCCCCCCGACGATGGCAACACCGAAAAGCGCAGACGTTCGGAAATGTTTCCGCTCTCGTCACTGGCGACGATTTGCAGTTTTGTGCCGCCGATTTCTATTCCGATACACCGATGCATGCGTGAGTCCCAGAATGACATGGGTCAACGCGGAAGTAATTAACTTTTGAGACTGGTACGAACAATTCTCTTGTGATGCCCCAGTTTCTTTGCCACAAACGTCAGAGCAACTGCAGTTTCTATTTTTAAGAATACTATGGCAAACACTGATTCACCTACTACACCTGCGAAGGTGAAGCCGAATTTGCTGGTCGTCGACGACGAGGATGGGCCGCGTCAATCGTTGCGCGTTGTTTTCATGAATGATTACAACGTGCTCCTTGCCAACGACGGCATGCGCGCGCTGGAACTCGCCAAAGAAAACAAAATCAATGTCGCCGTGGTGGATCTCCGGATGCAGCACATGGACGGCATTGAAGTGATGGAGAAACTCAAAGCCGTCCAGCCGACGATCGAAATCATCATGCTGACGGCGTATGAGACGATCGACACGATTCGACAGGCGTTGCGTTTGGGCGCGTGCGATTATTTGAACAAGCCGTTCGATATCGCGGCGATGCGCAAAGCGATTGCGAAAGCGAACGATCGCCACAACGTCACTGAGCAAATTCGCGCCAGTAATGACAAACTTTCTCAGCTTCAATCGGAGTTGCACAACCAGCGTTTGCAAGAAGAGGTGATGAAAGTGCGCGGTGAAATTTACGGAAGCATTCTGCACGACATCAACGGCCCGCTCACGATTATTTCAGGATACATTCAGCTCATCAACCAACGCGTTGGTGACGCGCAGCACCTCGAGGGCGAAGACCTGCAGTTGATCAAAGAACGGTTGAACAAAATTACTCAACAGGTCGGAAGTAGTATTGAGATTTCCCAGCGTTATTTGAGCTTTATTCGTCAGGAAGTGAGCCCCGCGAGTCGCGTCAGCATCAATCAGGTTTTGAAAGACTTAACCGAGTTGCTCGACCTTCATCCGAGCAAGGGCGATCACGCGCTCAAGGTCCAGATACCGAGTGAAGAGGTGCAGTTGCAGATGAACGGCACGGACCTGATCCAGATTTTGCTCAATCTTGCGATCAATGCGTTTCAGGCCTCACCTAAACCGCATACCGTCGAGGTCGTTGGGGTGATTTGCGATCGAACAGTCGACCTGTCTACGGTCACTGACGGTCCGCACGATCGCGTGTTGAAGGAAGATTTCAATCCAACTGCCAGGCTGATGGCTTTGACGGTTCGCGACAACGGTCCCGGAATACCTGCCGATGTCATCACCAAAGTGTTTCAGCCGTATTTTACGACGAAGCCGCTTGGTCAAGGGACAGGGCTCGGCCTTTCTATCGTGCAACGTCTCTTAAAAGAGGCAAAAGGCGCATTGCACCTGCACACGAAAGTTGGCGAAGGCACCAGTTTCACCTTGTATCTGCCGGCGGCTTGATTACTCAAGCGCTTGCATTTCGTGAGCCGGCACGGCGTCTACTGCGGCTGCGAACTGGTCGACGTGTATCCAGTCGCGGACCTTTTTCATCAAGTCTATTAAGTCGAGCAGGTCGGCGGGTTTGACGAGAAATGCATTGGCGCCGAGATCGAAGGACGTCTCCACGTCCTCTTTTCGCATTGATGCGCTAAGAATAATAACGCAGAGGCGGTTGAAAACATGATGGGCGCGCACCCATCGCAGCACCTCAAAGCCGCTCATTACGGGCATTTTCAGGTCCAACAAAATCACCGTGGGTAACGGATATTTTTCACGATTTTGGAACAACCCTTCGCCGCACATATAAGCGATGGCCTGCTCGCCGCCGGTGACAGTGTAGTACGGCAGGTCGAATTCTGCTTTCTTGAATGCGCGTCGCATCAAGAGCAGGTCGTTTTCGCTATCGTCAACAATCAATACAACTGGCCCTAGGTTCATCCCTGTCGATACGCTCGCTCTAGTGCGTCGCTGCGCAACGCGGCGGTCGGTGGTTTTTTTGTTGGTGGAAATGATGATTCGGGGTCTGGCGTCGTACCTACGTTTGCCTTTAGGCTTTATTTGACAATTTCGATCTGGAACCTAGACTCGCGCCATCACGCCGGTCATACAGCTTGCACGACTCTCAACTAATATGAAAAAGCTTTACCTCGCTCTCCTTGCAGCAATCGGCCACAGTGTCTCCGCGCCTGCAGAGGTCCAGTTCAGTTCTGTGACGACTTACAGCCAGGAACAGCCCGCGCTGTTCTCGTTCCAGATGGGGACCGTGACCAAAATCCAGGGATCGTTGCCGATGACAGTTGATCTGGCGAACGTTAACGAGGCCACGTCATTCCGGGTTAATTCCAGCACGATGTGGCACGGCACCGATTTCACGGTTTTGCTGGGGCAGGATCCAAAATATAAGCGGGGCGCGAAGACTGCGACGATCAGCGTCCCGATGGGGACCATCAAATTGAGCTGGACCGCAACAAACGTGACATTTACCGGTACGTTGGCCGACAACGCGTTTCTACCGTTCTTTGGCGTGACTCCGACAGTGATTCCGCTTGGTATCGCCGGCCGGTTCACCACGAACACCACCATTGCACTTCACTTCCAGTATTTCGATTATTCGCACGTTGCGACAATCATCGGAACGAACAAACTCGTGACTTATTCGGTGCCGTTCAACATGCCCGGTTTTCCACCGAGCACATCCTCAGTCACGGTTAATACTGGTGTGTTCGAGGTCGTGGCTGATCTCCAACCGCCGGTGATCAAATTTAATTCACCGGCGCAAAACACTGTCATCACCACTTCGGACGTGAACATCAACGTGACCGTCTCGGACAATGTCGCGCTCGGCTCCGGACCAATCTGGCTCGGCGCAGGTTCAGTGTTGAGTTACTCGATCAATGGCGGAAGCAGCTATGGCGATCCGAACACGTTCCCCGACGTTGGTTCCACGACACACAACTTGAATTTCAATGGACTTCTAAATCCCGGGACGAACGCGATCACGTTCATCGCCGCTGACTCGTCTGGAAATCTCGGCACAAACAAGATCGTCCTTTTTTATTCAGAAAAGTCGCCAATCACGTTGGCAACGAATGGAGTCGGTTCGATTACGGGTGTGACCAACGGGCAACAATTGGATACCGGACGGAACTACACCGTCGTTGCTAAACCGGGGGTGGGTAAGGTTTTCGCTGGATGGACTGACGATAACAATGATCTGGTCTCGCAAACGGCCACTTACACATTTTCAATGCGCCCCGGGCTTACTTTGACCGCCTCTTTTGTCGCTACGCCTTTTACTGAGGTGGCAGGTTCATACCAGGGCTTCTTTCAGGCAACCGCGTTCACAAATACGCCCGGGTCAATCGGTGGAGTCAAATTGACGGTGACCTCATCGGGGTCGTTTAGCGGAGGCTTGACGAGCGGCGCGGGCTCAGGGTCGTTTAGCGGAACGTTTTTCTATTCTGCCAGCGGCGTTCAGTCAGGGAACGCGACCGTCGTCACGCCTAAATCAACGAACTTTCTCTACCTTAGCATTGTAACGGATTCGAATCAGCCCAACTTCGGTGTGGTGCAAGGATACGTGCGTTTTGCTGATACAGCGGGACTAAAATCGGTCAGGCCAAACCAAGTGGGGTATATCGCAGACCTAAACGCAGGTCGCGTGACGAATGCGTCAGTTTTGTCGGCGGGTGCAGGCACTTACCATTTCGTTGTGAACCCGCAGGCGAACGATGTCAATTTGCCCGGTGGCTCCGGCTTTGGCACAATCACAGTAGCCGCCAATGGCACTGCCACTGGGTCGCTGGTACTAGCCGACGGTGATGCTCCGGCCACGACGTTTTCTTCGCAACTGGTCTACACTGGTTATCTGCCGGTTTTTGTGCCGCTCTATAACAAAGCTGGAGGGTTTCTGATGGCGCTGGATCTTTCGACGGTGCCGACTGACGGAACGGCAACAAGTAACACGCAGGCGACCTGGGTGAAATCAGCCGGTAAGGTTTTTTATCCCGATGGGTTTTCGACAAGCAACGACGTCTTTGTCGCGCGTTACACCAATGCACCAAGCGGAATACTCTTTGGTTCAGCTACGTTCCAACTCGACCCTGACGTTTTCATCAATGCATCGGTGAACTCCACCAACGGCACATTCGGGTTGACTGTGCCCGATGCAACAAAAGTGAAAGGCACTGTGACTGCCGCTGGCGCCATTACCGGCTCGTTCGTGGATAATGGTGTCACACGCACGTACAAGGCGTTTGTCGTGCCGACGCATACCTCACCGAAAGGGTTTGAAGCTGGTGGATTCTTCGTGCGTTCGAACCAGACCGGAATGGTTTCGATCCAGTTCAGCGAAGTTCCGTAGGCGTCGAGTTGATGCGTCTGCTAGACGCGTTCGAAATCGATGAAGCCGTTGTTCACGTCGACTGATTTAAGCCGGACGCGAGTTTTTTGGCCGACATCCAGCCCGTGTTCGCCGTGAACGACGCGGCCTTCAGCAGGGACAGTGAGCAGTCGAACGAATGTGCCTTTTGGTGAGACGCCGGTCACGATGCCATCGAATTGTTCGCCGATACGATTGCGCAACAAAATTGCAGCAGCGACTTTCTTCATGAAACGTTCAACGTGACGCGCCGCGGTTTCGCGATCGTTGCAATGCTCTGCAATTTTTCTGAGCTCCTCTTCGGAAATCGATGAACCGTTCTCGCACGCCTGTTTGACAAGGCGCTGCGTGACAAGGTCGGCGTAGCGGCGGTTCGGCGCGGTCGAGTGGGTGTAATCGTGCACGGCCAAACCGAAATGCCCTTCTCGTTCCTCGCCGGATTTTTCAACGACATATTCGCCTGGCCCGAGAGATTTCAAGACGGCCAGTGACAGTTCAGGAAAGTGATCAGGATCGGCCTGCTTTTGCGTCGCAAGAAACACGCTCAACGCTCCCGGGTCGGGAACGTCCGGCAACTTCGTGCCGTGCTCTGCCGCGATGCATTGAATTCGATCCCACCGTTTCGGGGTGCGAACGACGCGTCGGAGCGCCAGACACCGACGTTCGCGCAAATGCCGGGCCATAACAACATTCGCAGCCACCATGAAACTTTCGATGATATCACGCGCCGGGTTTTGCAGAATTTGTTCGAAGCCGTGGACTTCGTTGTTCACGACGAGCGGAACGTTTTCAACGCCGCCGAGCGTCAGTGCACCGTGGCTTTTCCGAAACCCAATCAGACGCTGGCTCGTTTCGTATTGAAGTCGCAATTGCGCGATGACTTCGTCGCTCACTGGGAAGCTCGCGGGTGACGGCGCTTTGCCTTCGAGCCATTTGCCGACCTCGTCATAATTCAGTCGGGCGCGGTTGCGAACCAATGCCGAATAGACATCCACCCCTTGGACGTCGCCGTCGGAGCAAGTGTGAAACTCAATGATGACTGCAACCCGATCGGCGTCTTGCTTCAAGGACGTGAGGTCAGTGGAGAGGCGCTCGGGAAGCATCGGAAAGGTCGGGCCGCCCGTGTAAACAGAAGTGGCGTTGAACGCGGCGTTTTCGTCGAGCTTGCTACCGAGCCGCACGACAGCGTCTACATCAGCAATCCCAACCAGGACGCGGATCGAACCATCGCTTTGCTTCTCGGCCCATTCAACTTGATCGAGGTCGCGGGACTGTGTGTTATCGATGGATGACCAGGCAAGCGCACGAAGATCTTTGCAGCCTGGGCAAGTCGCAGGTTGGGCGGTGTTTGCTTCAGCGATAACTTCGGCGGAGAAATCGGGACGAAAACCATCATGAATCATCGCTTCTCGCGCGCGGCGTTGGAAATCAGGGTTGCTCACTTGCGGCTAGGCTAAGCCTTCGCGGGACGTTGCTAAAGAGCAAAAGGGACGTTTGAAACTGTCGAAGTGACTCAAAACTGGAGCCAGTTGCCGGACTCGAACCGGCGACCCACGCTTTACGAAAGCGTTGCTCTACCAACTGAGCTAAACTGGCGTCCCAAAAGGCAGGACAAGGTAAAACCGGTGGGTTGTCGTCGCAAGACAAAACTCCTGTTCGCCGATAGTCGTTCGGCCCCGCAGCCGGTTCGATCTAAAAATCGACCGTACTGCTACATCGGTGACAGCGGTATAGGTCATGCTATTTGCAGAACTGAAACTTAAACTGCTGTGACTAAAGCCCGTGCGTTCGTTTCAGGCAATTCCCGAAACGCTGTTAGGGACTTACCGGCCTTGTCGCAAATGTCACAAACATCCACTATGAACAAAACCAAATTTGAGGGATGAAATCAGTGACTAATACAAAGGGGAAGACCAAGGCAACAGAGAAGCGCACTGCGGGACGTCGCGCACAGCCTTTGCTAATGGCGATGCAGCAGAAGGCGGTCGCGAAACCAAAGGAGGAGGAGTTTCAGGGTGGTCGGCTCAAAACTGAGGTGCCGCGGGATCATGCGGCAACGGATGTTCCCATACCAACACCGGAGCGCGGTTCTTACGATGGTGATACCGCCATAAAATTGTATCTGCGCGAGATCGGTCAGGTGAAGTTACTCACGCCCGAAGAAGAGATCGAACTCGCGGCGCGCATCAAGAAGGGTGACAAAAAAGCACGTGAACAAATGATCAAGGCGAACCTCCGTCTTGTTGTTAAAATCGCCCACGACTATGAAAATTTCGGGTTGCCGCTGCTCGACCTCATCAACGAGGGGAACATCGGCTTGATGAAAGCGGTCGAGCGTTTTGATCCGTCTAAGGGCGGTAAGCTTTCGACTTACGGTTCGTGGTGGATCAAGCAATCGATTAAA
>JAQGOW010000650.1 GCA_028293405.1 Verrucomicrobiales bacterium | reverse complement strand
TTGATAAATCGCAAGCGCCGACCTCCGATAAGGTCGAGGCTTTGTGGATCTGTTATTATTCCAACATTTTCAATCCCGCTCGAATCAAAGTGCGCGCGATGCAGGCGCAGTTACTGAAACGTAATTGGAAGAATTTGCCGGAAGCGGTCGTGATTGAACCGTTGATCCGCAACGCGCCAATGCGCCTTGGAGCGATGTTGGAGACGAGTGAATTCCAGCGTGTCCGTGAAACCGATTTCTCGCTGGTGCAACCGCCGCGTGGAGCGGATTGGTCTGCGTTGCGCGATGCGGCAGCGAGTTGTCGCGGTTGTCCGTTGTGGAAGAATGCGAGTTGCACGGTGTTTGGCGAAGGTCCGCGTGAGGCGCGTGTAATGTTCGTGGGTGAACAACCCGGCGACCAGGAAGATCGCACGGGCAAACCGTTTGTTGGCCCTGCTGGCCAGGTGTTGGATCGCGCGCTGGCGCAACTCGGCATTGATCGCTCGACGGCTTACGTAACCAATGCGGTGAAACATTTTAAGTTTGAACCGCGCGGGAAACGACGCATTCACAAGACGGCGAGCCCACGGGAAATCGCGGCGTGCCGTCCGTGGCTCGAAGCAGAAATGGAACTAATCAAACCAGACCTCGTTGTGGCCATGGGCGCGACGGCTACGCGTGCTCTTTTTAACGCTCCGCTGAAAGTCACTGAACATCGCGGCACGATTCTGCAGAGCGCTTTAAACCGGCAGACTTTGATCACTGTGCATCCGTCGTCGTTGTTGCGTTTGCCGGAGGGAGTTGATCCTGAGGCGGAATTTGCACGGTTTGTTTCTGATCTTGCGCAGGTGAAGCCATTCTTAACGGCAGCGCAAAAGGTTTGAGACGTCGGCGATCTCATCGCCTCGAACGGCGAACACGGTGTCGCCCGCAGCAGGTTTGATCGGGTGCGTGCCGGTAAAACTTCCGAAAGCAGGCAACATTCCACCGTCATTCCAGAAATGAAAACACGGCAGGCGCATGCGATCGCAGAAAATCGCAGGGTGAACATGGCCGAATAAACCAAAAGCATCTTCGGCCTCGCGTGCCTCGTGAGCGAACAGCAATGGAGGCTCTCGAAATTCTTCGGTTGCCCGAATATTCCAATCGTTTGGTAAATCACCAGTGGCGCGGTCATGGTTGCCAATTAACAAATCTATTTGAAGTTCCAGATGTTGCTCGCGCCAGATGTGAACGGATTTGATCGTCGCTTCGCTTTTACCAGCGCGCGCGTGAAACAAATCACCAAGCACAACGAGTCGCGCGGCTTGGGTGAACGTCAGTAGATTCGAAAGGCGCTGGAGGTCGGCATCGGTTACTTGCTCGGGAACGGCAATGCCGGCGTGACGGAACGCGGAGGCTTTGCCCAGATGTGTGTCGGCGATGAGCAGTGTTTTGCGTTTCGCCCAAAAAGCCGCACGGGCGGCAAATAACTGCAGCGTTTCGCCAGCGCAATTCACCTCGAGTGAATTCATTTTGCCACCTTCCGTGACGCGGCGGCTTCGAGTTGAGCGGCCATGCGGTTAATGCGGTCGGTCCATTTTTCAGAACTGACGCTGGCCTGCACGAACGCGGCCCAGAGCGGAAAAGACAAGGGTGTGAGTTTGCGTGTGGGCACGACAGTGATGTTCAGATGCGAAATCATTTCGAGCGCCTGCTTCATTCGCGAGACTTCCAATTGCCGCTCCAGAACTTCCCGTTGCGCTTGTTGGAGCAAAAGATTGCCGGGATCATAACGAAGGAAGACGTCGTAAAACAGGCCACTGGAGGCCTGGATTTGCCGGACACTTTTGCCGCGGCCCGGAAAACCCTGGAAGACCAATCCGGCGATGCGCGCGATTTCGCGAAACTGACGTCGGGCGAGTTCCGCAGAGTTCAAACACGCGAGGAGATCGTCGACAAGATTCTCCGGCGCAAGAACTGTGCGCCATTGTTCGACGGTGAGTTGAACGGGATTGCGAGCGAGCAAGCCGAAGCCGTAGTCGTTTACCGTGACTGAAATGGAGCTGGGTTGAACGCGTGCAACCCGAAAGGCGAGTAGCGCGGACAATCCTTCGTGAACGAGGCGGCCAGCAAATGGAAACAGAAAATGATGGGTGCCATCGCGCATTTCGATGCGTTCGATTAACAGTTCGTTGGTTTCGGGAATACGCGACCAGAGGTCTTGAATTTCGAGAATGGGTTTAGCTGCTTCCATCTCGATGCCCGGGAAATTGCCAGCGCGGGCTTCGGACAGTTTACGTCGCACGCCGGCGGCGAGTCGCGAGGACAAAGGCATTTTGCCGCCCATCCATTGTGGGACGATGCTGGAACTTTTCTTGGAGGCGCGAACATAAGCAACCATGTCGCGCATGCGCACGAACTCCAATTGGCGTCCGGCGAAGCTGAAGCGGTCGCCGCGTTTTAAACGCGCGACGAAAGATTCTTCGGTCGTGCCCAGCGAGGCGCCGCGCACGAACCGAATCGCCACTGAACTGTCGCTGGTGATCGTGCCAATCGACATGCGATGAAAATAGGCGAGTTGTTTTTCAGGAACGTTATACAGCCCGTTCGTTTTCACGACGCGACGGAAATGCGGATACGCATTGAGCGCCTGGCCACCGCGCGTAACGAAATCCATGCACCATTGCCACTCCTCATCATTGAGATTGCGATAGGCGTAGGCGCGTTGGACTTCACTGCGCAACTCATCCTCATGGAAGCCGCCGCCCAGTGCGACGGTGACGAGGTGTTGCACGAGTACATCCAACGGACGGTCGAGGGGAACGCGTGCTTCGAGTTGGCTGGCGGCGATAGCTTCGCGGACTGCGGCGAACTCCACGAGTTCCAACGCGTGGGCCGGCACACAATAAATCCTGCTGACTGCGCCCATGCGATGGCCACTGCGACCGGCGCGTTGCAACATGCGCGCGACACCTTTCGGCGCGCCGACCTGAATCACCTGCTCGACCGGCGGGTAGTCGACACCGAGGTCGAGACTCGACGTGCAAACGACGCAACGGATTTTACCCTCACGCAAACGGTTTTCGGTTTGTTCGCGCAACTCGCGATCGACAGAGCCGTGGTGGATCGCGATGTCGTTCGACCATTGCGGCGCGGCTTCCTGCAGTGCGCGAAACCAGATCTCCGCTTGCGAGCGGGTGTTTGTGAACAGCAGACTTGTGTTTGCGGCGGCGAGACATTCGATGACTTGCGGGAGCACAGTCAACCCAACGTGTCCGGCCCACGGCAAACGTTGAACGTTCGGCGGAATTAGCGTGTGAACCTCAACCTGCTTTTTGAGGTCGGCTGAAATCAACACCGCCTTGTGCGGATCGTAATGTGAGCCGAGCAAAACGCTCATCGCTTGTTCGAGATTCCCGAGCGTTGCGGACAATCCCCACGTGCGGAGCGCAGGAAACCATCTGCGCAAACGCGCGAGGCAAAGTTCGGTTTGCACGCCGCGTTTTGAGCCGAGCAGTTCGTGCCATTCGTCAATGACCACTGTTTTCAACGTGGCGATTTTTTCGCGCGTCTCTGGATATGACAGCAGAAGCGATAAACTTTCCGGCGTGGTGACGAGTGCGGACGGGAACTGTCTTCGTTGTCGGGCGCGGATGCTCGACGACGTGTCGCCAGTGCGAAGTTCCACCGTCCACGGCAAATTCAAATCGCGGACGGGTTTGAGCATCGAGGACGCGGTGTCGTTGGCAAGCGCGCGCAATGGCGTGATCCAAAGCATTTGGATCGGCGGCGCGTGTTTTGTCGTTACCGGATTTTCGCGCAACCATTCCTGCAATGCGGGAATCCACACCGAATAAGTTTTGCCGACGCCCGTGGGCGCGTGCACCAGACCACTTTTGCCAGCGTGTATAGCAGCCCAGGTTTCCAGTTGGTGTGGGAACGGTGTCCAGCGGTTTTGTGCAAACCACCAGTTTAGATCCTTGTCATGGGAACCCTTCGGCACGTAACAATTTGCCTTAGGAAACAGCTTCTACCAAATGCTTGAGCAAAGAGCGACTAGTGCGAGGGTGAAGAATGAAGTCGGCCTCAAAAAAACTCGTGCCGGGAACTAAGGTGACGTGGAACACAACTCGCGGGCGAACAACCGGCGTTGTGCTCAAAAAGTTGACCAGCCCAACGAGCATCAAAACGCACAAGGTCAAAGCCTCTAAAGACAGCCCAGAATACCTCGTCAAAAGCTTGAAATCCGGAAAGCCAGCGGCGCATAAGGCCCGAGCGCTTAAGAAAGCGTAGCGAGCCGAACGTCGGATTTGCTGGTGCAGTCGAAAACGCTTCGCGTTGTTTTACGCGAATAGCTTCGTCACTGCTTTTGCCTTCACCAACTCGCGCGGTTGCTTGAGATGGTTGTAGACGATCGTCTCCGGATCGATGCCGAATGCGTGATACATTGTGGCGAGCATTTCGGTTGGATGCACCGGATCTTCGGTCGGGCTGCTGCCGGTTTTGTCCGATTTGCCGTGGACGTAACCGCGCTTGATTCCCGCGCCGGCGACAATCGACGTATAGCAATATGGCCAGTGATCGCGGCCGTCGGCAGAGTTTTGGTTGCCCGACGTGCTGATTCCTTTTTGCGGGCTGCGGCCAAATTCGCCGATGACGACCACAAGAGTTTCCTTGAGCAAACCGCGCGAATCCATGTCGGCAAAAAATGCCGCGAGCCCTTTGTCGAGCATCGGGCCGGATTGATCGCGCATGCGTTTGGTGAGATCGACGTGATGGTCCCAGGAATGATTGTCGGAATTCGCGACCTTGGGCCAAATGACTTCGACGACGCGCGTGCCGGCCTCAATCAGTCGGCGCGCGAGGAGGCAACTTTGACCGAACGTGTTTCGGCCGTAGCTATCGCGCATCTTGTCTTTTTCCTGGGTGAGATCGAACGCGTTGCGCGCGCGACCCGAGATGATCAGTTCCAACGCGCGTTTGTAATAGTCGTCGAGATTGTAACTTTCGACAGCCTTGTCGATGTCGGGCATCGCTTGCTCGATTGATTCACGGAGTTGCGCGCGCCGTTTCAGGCGCAGCGCGAACACTTCCGGCGGGAGCTTCAAATCGTCGACACGAATTTTGTCCATCTTCTTCATGTCCATGTCATCGCCGTCGGGATAGAGCGTGTATGGATCGAAGGCTTTTCCGAGGAAACCTGCACCGCCACCTTTTCCGATAACGCCCGATTCCTGCAATGGCCGCGGCAACATGACGAAAGGCAACATCGGTTCGGTCACTGGACGCAAGCGGCTGACTTGTGAACCGAAATTCGGGAAATCCTTTGGATCAGGCGGCTCGAGCTGGCCGGACGGACTGACTTTGTCCGTCGTGTAGCCGGTCATGATTTGGTAAATGGCGGCCGTGTGATTGAACAAACCGTTCGGCGTATAGCTCATTGAGCGAATCATCGTGAACTTGTCGTTCACTTTGGCGAGCTCGGGCAAAACTTCGGTGAAATTGACGCCGGGTATTTTTGTCGGGATAGTTTTGAATGAACTACGGATGTTGTCAGGGACATTTTCTTTCGGGTCCCACAAATCAAGATGGCTCGGGCCGCCCTGAAGATAAATCATCACGACGTTTTTGGCCGCGCCCCAACCGGGTCCACCGGTGCGGTTTTGTGCGCCGAATGCCTGCAGTTTCAATAGCGACCCAAGCGACAGGCCGAGAATGCCCGTGCCGCCGATGCGCAAGAGGTCGCGCCGGGTGATTTTCATTCGCGGATCACAAAGATCGCTACACGTTCCGCCAGCAATTCTGATCATAAAACCTTTCTAGTGATTGAACAAAAATCCGGGGCTGTTAATCAGCGCCCAGGTCAAATCCTGCACAACAGTCAGGCGTTTGTTTTCGCTTTGTTTGTTACTCGCTTTGGCATCCACGCGCAATTGCACCAGGACAGGATCAAGATGAATCGGTTGTTCGGCATTTTTCAGGCCAGCTTTGAGTTCAGCAAGTTTCAGGTCTTCCGGTAATGGCGCGGAAACTTTCGCGAACGCGCCTTTACGTTTCCAAAGTTCCGGGTCGGAATTGCGAACGAGTTCGATAATCGCGGCCGATTGTTCGGCAGTGCGTTGGCCTGCTGGAGCGCGCGCGGCCTTGACGACGTTTTCTGGAAAACCGAAATCCAACGGGTCGGCGGCGGTTGTCACGGAAATGCGGAACTTGCCGATTATGTGCTCGGGATCGAATTGCTGCTTCAAGGTGAAGCGGAGCGAGATGGCTTTGCTGTCGGTGATCGGTTTCTCCAACTTGAATGTAGCGGTATGGCGCATCGGACCGGTGGCGCCGGCGATGGCCCACCCGTTGACACCACTGGTCACGCCATCGATCGCCTGCTTCACATCAAAACTTTGTTGCGAAAAATCCGCGCGTGCATCGACGAATTTGCCAAACGTGTTCGGAGCGTTGGTGCCGGCACCCCATTTCAATTCGAGTTCGGTCAGCACGAAATTTCCGTTGCCGGCGCGACCGGGGCCGTATTCGGGAAGTGAATCATCCGGCAACACCTCAATCATCACACCAGTAATATTAGTCAGCGCCGAAGAAGCATTGATGACGTAATCAACGGGCCCTTTGCCGCCTGACGCCAATATCGAACCATCATCCTTCTTGGTCAGTTTGATCTTCCGCTTGTTCGTGAGTTTCTTTACCTCGACCGGTGTCCAAACTGTTTTCGCTTCGGCTGGGTTGCCCTTGGTTTCAAGCAAAGCCGCTTGCACAGGAATCGATTTTTCATATTCGGTCAGTTCGCGTTTTGTGAGCGCGATTTCATTTTGATGACGCTTCTCCAATTCCGGCTGCAAGGTCGCGGTCATCTCAGCGTAGATGGCGAGATTGGTTTTCGCGTGCACGATCGCTTCTTCACGGTCGACGTTCAGTTTTGCGATGCTCGGCGCCAATTTGACTTCGAGCGTTGAGAGATCGTTGGAAACAACAGAGTTGTCCTCGTCAACCTCGGCCAACAACGCGAGCGTATTCGTAATTTCCAATTCACTCGCCGGCCGATTT
>JAQGOW010000343.1 GCA_028293405.1 Verrucomicrobiales bacterium | reverse complement strand
GTATCCGACGCAACCGCCGTATGGCCCACGGGTCGTTTGCTCGAGCTCGGAGATGATTTGCATCGCCCGGATTTTTGGAGCGCCGCTTAAGGTGCCGGCGGGGAAGGTGGCGCGCATTAAATCGTACGGCGTGCGGTTCGACGAAAGTTTGCCTTCGACTTGCGAGACGATGTGCATGACGTGGCTGTATCTCTCGATGATCATCAGGTCTTTGACCTGCACACTGCCGTAGTCGCAAACGCGGCCGAGATCGTTGCGCGCCAGGTCGACGAGCATGACGTGTTCGGCGCGTTCCTTCGGATCGGCTAGTAATTCCTTTTCGAGCGCTTCGTCTTCAGCCGTTGTTTTGCCGCGACGACGGGTGCCGGCGATCGGACGGATTTCCACGACGCCTTCTTCGCTGCGCACGTGGATTTCCGGTGACGCGCCGACCAACGAGAATCCATTCAGTTCCAGCAGGAACATGTACGGCGACGGGTTGATGGAGCGCGCGGCGCGATAGATGTCCAGGGGCGCGGCTTTGACCGGGGTCGAAAATCTTTGTGAGCCGACGATTTGGATGATGTCGCCGGCGGTGATGTATTTCTTGCAGTTCTGGACGTTCTCCAAAAATTTTGGCTTCGGCACGTTGGATTGGAAATCCACATGCGGTGGTTCGGACGGCAAGCTGACTGGGACGTGCTCGGAGGGTTGTTCGAGCAAGGTCACCAAACGATCGATTTCGCCGATGGCGTCTTCGTAGGCGTCTTCGGGTTTGGTTTTGTCGTCGAGGATCGCGTTGACCAAGATCGTAATTGTTTGCTGGACGCGATCGAAGATGAGCAGTTCATCGGCGATGAGGAAATACATCGTCGGCGTTTTCAACTCGTCGTTCGGCGGGCGCGGGACGACGTGTTCGACGTCGTGGATGAATTCGTATCCGATGAAGCCGACGGCACCGCCAGTGAAACGAGGGAGGCCGGGCAAGGTGACGGGGCGATAGCCTTTCATCACTTGCTCGATGACTTCCAAACCGTCTTTGACATGACCTTCTCCTGGTTCGCGAGTGACGGTGAACTTTTGGATCACTTTGCCGTTTTCGATGACTTCGACGCGATTGCCGTCCTGGCGGATGATGCCGCGTGGGTTGCAGCCGACGAAGGAGTAGCGGCCGATGTGTTCGCCGCCTTCGACGGATTCGAACAGGAACGATTCACCGTTGCCGCGAATCTTGCGATAGGCGGACAGGGGCGTTTCGAGGTCGGCGAGAATTCGGCGCGTAACAGGGATGAGGTTCCCTTGTTTCGCGAGTTCGGCGAATTCGGCTTGCGATGGATGGTACATGCGCGAGGGGGAAGGTATGGTTTCGGTCGCTAAAAATAAAGGGCGAACGTCGGGGTAAAATGGTGCGCAGTTGTTCGGATTAAATGGCCACAAAGAGGCGCAAAATGCACAAAATTTCGCACTTTTTATTTTGGCGAATATGCTCAGGCCGAACGTGTTACTGGCTAAAGTGCACGTTTTTTGAGGCGGTGTCCTAACCTTCAAACTTTGCGGTAACTTACGATAACTTGCGGAATTATGCGGTAACTTGCGACACTTTGCGGTGATTTGCGGAACGTTTGGCTCGAAACCTCGGATTGGTTTGGATTGCGGGTGCGGACGTGACCGTCCGCGCTCCGAACACTCAACATGACAGTTCCTATAAACAATCTTTTTTTGAAGTGTTAGGAGGTGTCTAGAGGTGTTAGGAGGTGATATTTTCATCGAAATCATTGGGGTTTTGCCTACAGAAGCCAGGAGCTAGAAGATAGGAGATAGAAGTCAGAATAAGTCGGACTTCGTCTCTAATTCGGCGGCTACGTTGTTTGTCAAAGATCGTCCTGCGCGTAGGCTATGGAGGACCGGCCTCCTCGCGGTGTTGCGCAGGGCTGCGTGTTCAGCAGCGGCGTAATGTTACATGAAGTAACGACAGCGTCAAGGGACGGCGGTAACTCGAAGTCCGAAATCAGAAGTCATAATTGTTGATTGAATACTTTTAACGTAAAGACGCAGAGTTGAAGACTTGGCGGCGTTAGTTGCGGGTTGCAGAGGGAAAGGTAATGACGTGTCATATAAGTAAATGTGGGGGGCTGCCCCCCTCCATAAATACATTTGTTGATTTGTAATTTAGAAAGCCGAAGCGCTGCAATTTCAGCGAAGGTTGTAGTGGCTGCCCTTTCCCTTATAATGCGCCCATGGGTAATAAGAAACAAAAGGTGTTACTATTGGGCGCTGATGGGTATTCGCGTACAAGAGACGACGTTCGCGTCGAATGTTTCACCTGGGACAAGCTTTTTAGAATTGAGAACCTCCGGGACTACGACGGTCTGCTTTTGAATCTGATCCCCTTGTCAGATGAAGTCGCTCGCGCAAAGGTCGATTGGAAAAGGTTCCATGCTCTCTTAGATTTCTGCGCTGCTTCAGATATTCTGCAACATAACGGTACGATTGTTGTCTTGGGTGACCCACGTTTTGATATTCCGCCTCTGACTGGATCCCAAGACGTTCCTTTCTTGGATTGGACCGGTGCATTTTTTAGGTGGGATTCTCAGCCTGGTGACACGATTGAGGTTAACTCAGCATCGGATGTTTTCAGTGGTTACGTACGTCATTTACATCGCTGGACCTACTCCTTGGAAAAATGCGAATTGAACCGTAGCGTATTTGCGACGAAGTGGAACATTGGTGCCCTGACGGAAAAAGGTTGGACTCCGTCCGTTAAGGTATATTCGGCGTGCAAAAATAGGTATAACCACCCGTTGGCATTCTCTATTCAACACGAAATTGTTGACGAATACGATAGGTCGAAGGCGAATTACGGGGCAATTCGTCTGCTGCCGCAAATTCAAACGACAGAAAGCGATACGGTACAACTGATCCTTCGTGATTTCTTTGGAGTTGAATGCGACCTTGCTGAACCGCAGTGGGTCAGTGACTACGTGGCACCCGGTCAAGACGAGATTGATAAGAGAGTATTACAGATTCAAGGAGCTATTAAGACGAATATTTCTGAACTCGAGTCGACACAGAAGCAACGGGAAAAAGCCCGTCTGAGTTTAAAGCTCTTGTATGAACGCGAGTTCGCACTCGAGCCTATCGTGCGCGATGTTTTGAAACGACTCGGAGCCGAAGTTGAAGACCCGATTGAAAAAAATAAGGAAGACGGCTGGATGAAGGTGACAGCTCGCGGAATCACTTATGAAGGAGTGTTGGAGATAAAGAGCACGAATTCAGATCAGTTTAATGAAGAAGGTCGGAAGCAATTGCTCGATTGGATTGATCGGGGGCGGACAACGCGACACAAAAATTACAAGGGCATTTTTATCGGCAACTCCGCAGTCACCAAGCCGTTGAACGACCGGACGCTCCCGTTCGGCGATAGCTGGCGCAAAGCTGCTGAACTAAGCCACATCTGTGCATTTCAGTCGGCCCAGCTATATGAAGTTTACGTCCTGAATGAACAAGGAAAGATCGATATTGCCGACTTTTGGGAAAAGGTGTTTACCACAAACGGCGTTTTAGATATGCAACAGTTCGTCGCGAAAAAAGAAACGTATTAATCTGAGGAATCGGAATTTCACACAGCAGCGACGGCTTCGAATTCGGCCAGGTCGCGGGCGTAATCAAGACAGGCAGCAATTTCTGCCTCGGTCAGGTCAGGAAATCAGTTTTTTTTCTTCTTGTCACCAAAACTCTTGTCCCCGAAAAGCTCCGCCGCGAACGGCTCGAAAAATCCTGGCAACATATCCTCTGGATGATCCCCAAACGTCGCCCATTTGCTTTTGCCTTTCAGGTTCGCACGCGCCAAGGAGTCCTTGCTCGCCACATCAAAAATCTCCAGTTCGATTTCCAAATCATCCGGTTCACCGCTCCATTCCGTAGGATTATCCTCCCACATCCGAATCGTCGGCTTGATCAACAAGACGCAATTAGCGGCAGCAGCCGACGCCAACGCTTTATCTTTCGTCTCGGGTTCGCGCCCCATCGTGACTGGCCCGTGATTTCTAAAAGCGCCGGTCACCGCCGTCGCCGTTTGGAAATCCGATGGCTCATACGTCCTCTCCTCATCCTTCCCCTTCGCTTCCGGAACAGAAACGTACATCGGTTTCCCAATCGCCAGCGGCGCAGCCGGCATCTTTAATCGAGTAATCGTCTGCTTCGTTTTGCATCCACAAACTAACG
>JAQGOW010000340.1 GCA_028293405.1 Verrucomicrobiales bacterium | reverse complement strand
CGGAACTTAGTTCGCCTTGGTTACTACGAAGACGAATCGAACGTTCAATCGTCGACAAAAGGTGGCACGACATGGGAACTGCCAATGGCTCACTTTTTGGAATCCTGGGGTGATGCCCGGACCGCTGACGGCACAATCGTTCCTATCCAACCGCTAATCGAACCGTTGTTCAACGGCATCACTGAGTTGGAAGTTCTCGCCGCTATCTCCGGCGAATCCAAAACCTCACCTTACGAAATCGTTCGCGCAACGTTCCGCGGCGATGGCGAAGGTTGGAAGAAATTTTTGCACGACGGTTTCCTCGCGAACAGTGCGAGCAAGGCAGCGACTGTCCGTTTGGACGCCGACGCAACCGCTCGTGCAGCACAAGGTCTGAAGGTTAGCGGCAACGCCCCTACCCTGCAGAACATGGACGTCGTTTTCCATCGCGACTACAAGATGGATGACGGCCGCTATAATAATAATGGTTGGTTGCAGGAATTGCCGGACCCGATCACGAAGTTGACTTGGGATAATGCATTCCTGGTTAGCCCTAAGACTGCAGACGAGCTGAAGGTTGTTCGTGAAGTCGGCAATCAAACGCAGCAATGGCCGAACAAGATTCTTGAACTCGAGTTGAATGGCCGCAAGGTGCGTGGCCCGGTTTGGGTTCAACCCGGCATGGCTGATTACACCGTCGGACTGGCTCTCGGTTACGGTCGCACCCGCACGGGCCGCATCGGCAAAGGCTCCGGTTACAACGCTTACTCCGTCCGCACTAGCGACAATCTCTATTACGCGTCGGGCGCCAAGGTTACTGTCACTGGCGAATCTTCCGTGTTAGCCACGACCCAAAGCCATTGGCAAATGGAAGGCCGTCCGGTCGTTCGCGAAGCCAATTACGAAGAATATCAGAAGAATCCCGATTTTGTTAAAGGCTTTGATGAAGAACAGCCGCAAAACGGGCAATCGCATTACGAAAATCCGCTGGATATCGTAAAAGCGGATGCGGTGAAGAACAACAAGGCGCTGCATGCCTGGGGCATGTCCATTGATTTAAATTCATGCGTCGGCTGTTCGACTTGCATGATCGCTTGCCAGAGCGAAAACAACATCCCAATTGTCGGCAAGGAAATGGTCGGCAAGAGCCGTGAGATGCACTGGCTGCGAATTGATCGTTATTACGCGGGTCCGCCGGAAGCTCCCCAGGCGGTTACCCAACCGATGCTTTGTCAGCACTGCGAAGCTGCACCGTGTGAAAGCGTTTGCCCGGTGAATGCAACGACGCACGATGAGGAGGGTCTGAATGTGATGGTTTATAACCGTTGCGTCGGCACTCGTTATTGTTCGAACAACTGCCCATATAAGGTTCGTCGCTTCAATTTCTTCGATTACAACAAGCACACGCTTGATCATAAGAGCTTTTACACGAGCCCGCTCGTGACCCAGACCGATGGCGAATGGGATTTCGCTCGCTGGCTCAAGGATCCGGACCGCGGTTACAAACCGGAAGACGAATGGCGTTTGGTCAAGATGGTGAAGAACCCGGACGTGACTGTGCGTATGCGCGGCGTCATGGAAAAGTGCACCTTCTGCGTGCAGCGTTTGGAAGGGGCCAAGATCGCCCAAAAGGTCAAAGCGCGCGACACCGAATACGTGAAGCTGTCGGAAAAAGACGGAACGATGCCGCAGACAGCCTGTCAGCAGGCCTGCCCTGCCGGGGCAATTGTGTTCGGCGACATATCCGATTCCGAGAGCACGGTTTCGAAGCTGAAGAACCAACAACGCAATTATACTGTCCTGGAATTTTTGAATACGCGGCCTCGCCTGACCTACCTGGCGAAAGTGCGCAATCCAAATCCCGAAATGCCCGATTACAAAGAGCACGCCAAGCCGTACTCCACAGAGGATTATTTGAAGGAAGCCGGCGAGCATCAAGGCGCGGAAAGCCACGAAATGAATACATTTCGCGAAGGCCCCGGCGGCGTTCATCAAGAACCAACCAGCTCTGGTGAGAGAGGGGCGCATCGATGAGCGCGCAACTGGATAAATCAGTCAATTTGCACGCGCCGCCCCCAGAGTTGCAGCGTGAGCCGTTGATCTTAAACAACCGCAGCATCGGCTGGATTTCCGACCGAATCGCTAGCGTTGCGGAAGGCAAGCTCCCGCTTTGGTGGAAAGTGTCATTCGTGATCAGCGTCACGTTCATGACGCTTTGCTTTGGATGCATTATTTACCTGATGTCGACGGGCGTCGGTGTTTGGGGTCTCGGACATCCAGTCATGTGGGGCTGGGCGATTATCAACTTCGTTTGGTGGATCGGTATCGGTCACGCCGGCACGCTGATTTCCGCGATTCTCTTTTTGCTGCGCCAACGCTGGCGCACCTCGATCAATCGCGCGGCGGAAGCCATGACGATTTTCGCGGTTATGTGCGCGGGTATTTATCCGCTCATTCACATCGGCCGTATCTGGCTCGGTTGGTGGCTGTTCCCGATTCCGAACACCTACAGCATCTGGCCGCAATTCCGTTCGCCGCTGATGTGGGACGTATTCGCGGTGTCGACCTACTTCACTGTGTCGGTGTTGTTCTGGTACATGGGATTGATTCCTGACCTCGCTGTCATGCGCGATCGCTCGAAAACGACTATTCGCAAGTTCGGTTATGGATTATTCTCGCTCGGTTGGACTGGTTCAAACCGTCACTGGAGCAATTACGAAAAAGCTTACTTGATCCTGGCCGGGCTCTCGACGCCGCTGGTGTTGTCCGTGCACTCGATCGTGTCATTGGACTTCGCCGTGTCGCAGCTCCCGGGTTGGCACACAACCATTTTCCCGCCATACTTCGTCGCTGGCGCCGTGTTCTCCGGATTCGGCATGGTGTTGACCTTGATGATTCCGCTTCGCAAGCTGCTCCGCCTCGAAGAAATTGTCACGGTTCGTCACGTCGAACTGATGTGCAAAGTCACATTAGCCACCGGCTCGATCGTTGCCTACGCCTATGCGATGGAATTCTTCATCGCTTGGTATAGCGGCAATCCTTACGAAAAATTCCTGTTCCTGCAGAACCGCGCCGCAGATCCATTTATTCTGTCTAAGCTGTTCCATTGCAAACCAGCGCCTTACTGGTGGGGTTATTGGATCATGATCACCTGTAACTGCATCGTGCCACAGTTGTTCTGGTT
>JAQGOW010000334.1 GCA_028293405.1 Verrucomicrobiales bacterium | reverse complement strand
CGATGACCACCGCTGCGCTGGTCGCCGGCTGGTTCGTTTATTTCCCTGACGATTATTGGGCGTTGGCCAAGTCCGTTGTCGCCCAGGCACTGCTCATTGCCAACATCCACTTTCGCCACCTCACCGGTTACTTCGCCGCTGCTGCCGAAACAAAACCCCTTCTGCACACATGGTCGCTGGCCGTAGAAGAACAATTTTACCTGCTCTTTCCGCTGGTCGTTCTTCTCGCATGCCGCTGGCGCCGAATTCAGCCATTGAAAATACTGCTGGCGCTACTGTGCCTTTCCTTGGGCTGGAGCATTTTCGAAACCTACAAACATCCGGCCTACGCGTTTTATCTGTTGCCCTCGCGCGCCTGGGAACTGCTCTTGGGCGCAGTGCTCGCCGCAGCCGGCAACCGCTCATCGACGTTCCGTTGGGTGCATGAAGCTGCGGGCCTTCTCGGCCTAGGCATGATTGTAGCGGCAATGCTGTCGTATGATTCGAAAACTAGTTTCCCAGGCTTGGGCGCTGTTGGGCCCTGCGTTGGGACAGCGCTGTTAATTTTCTCCAGTCAGGGCACGCCTTCCACAGTCGGCAAAATGTTTTCATTCAAGCCCGTTGTGTTCGTTGGGCTCATCTCTTATTCGCTTTACCTTTGGCATTGGCCAATTCTCGTGTTCGCCAAATACCTGCAGCCCACGGGCCTAACCGCCATGACCCGCGCCCTTCTCCTTCTCGCCAGCGCCGGTATCGCAGCCGTTTCGTGGAAATTCATCGAAACACCTTTCCGGCAAAAGCTTGTGTGCGGCGTGCGCCGACAAATCTTTGCCACCTTCGCGGTCGCAACAGCCCTCTCGATCATCGCTGCGACCCTGATCCTCCGTGGCTCGGGATTCGAGTCACGATTCCCCGCCTCGGTGTTGGCCTTTCTCGATTACTCCGTCATCCGCAGCGACCGCAAGCCGCTGGACGGGACACGCGTGTTCAAAGTCGAAGTCGGCTCCAAAGAAGCCGCCGCCGGCGAGTTCCCCGTCATGGGCCCAACGGCAACGGCGACCAATTTCGAATTTGTCGTTTGGGGCGACAGCCACGCTGGCTCAATCATCCCGGTCATCGACGATCTGTGCAAAAAATACGGAATGCACGGCATCGAAGCCGTTCGCTCGTCCACATTCCCCTCCGTGAACTTCCGCGAACCGAATTCCGATGGCGATGAAGCTGCGAAATTTAACACCGCCGTCTTCGATTACATTTGCGCCAAAAAAATTCCGAACGTCATCCTTGCCGGCCGCTGGATCGGCTACGTCGCTTCAGAAGCGCGACGCCTCAGCTTCAACTCAACCATCGACCAACTGCGCCAACGCGGCTGCAACGTCTACGTCATGAAAGACGTCCCCGCCGAAAAGTTCGACGTGCCGCGCGCCGCCGCCGTTTTCGCCCTGCGCGGCTTGGAAATAAATCCCTTCTGCATCTCCCAACTCGAGCATGAAGAAGCCACCCGCCTCTTCGAACCGTGGTATCGCGAACTCGAGCAACACGGGGCCACCGTCCTGGACCCGGCGCGCTTTTTCGTAGAAAACGGCCGCTGCATCGTCCTCCGCGCCGGCCACCTGCTTTACGCCGACTCCCATCACCTGACGATCGACGGTGCCCGTGAATTGGCGCCCTTGTTCGAACCCGTGTTTCAACGGCAACATTGACCCCAAGGCACTTACCCTGCACAGTTATCCGGCTCTCATGCTCTTGCGGACATACCTCGTTCATATCTACGTTTAACTATGGCTACTGAAACTTTGCACTTCGAGAACCCGCGCCTCGCCCAGCAGCTTTACAACAACGACCCGAAAAACCTGCAAGCTCTCGAGGAAGAGCTCGCCGTTAAAGCCGTCTCACGCGAAAACTGGATCAAGCTCGACGGCGAAGCCGAAGCCGTTGAACGCGCCAAGCAAATGTTCATGGCTCTTGAAGGCTCGGTCAAAGCCGGCACAGCCGTTCGCAATCGGGAATTTTCCCAAGCCTTAAGCGTTATCAAAAACGAAGGGGCCGAAATGTTGCGTTCTCTTTACTCCGACCGCATCCAAACTTCCGTTCGCAAATCCGCCGTCGTTCCGAAAACCATCGGCCAAAAAAATTACGTCGACGCCATTCGCAAGCACGACATCACCTTCGGCATCGGCCCGGCTGGTACCGGCAAAACGTATTTGGCCATGGCCATGGCCGTCGCCGCGTTAAACGAACAAAAGATCGGTCGCATTATTTTGACGCGCCCAGCGGTCGAAGCCGGCGAAGCGCTCGGTTTCCTCCCCGGCGATCTCTACGAAAAAATCATGCCGTATCTGCGCCCACTCTACGACGCCTTGCACGATATGATGCCTGGTGAAGACGTGCAGAAGAGCATCGAGCGTGGCGTCATCGAAATCGCACCGCTCGCCTACATGCGCGGTCGCACTTTGAACAATGCCTTCATTATTTTGGATGAAGCGCAAAATTCCACCACCGAACAAATGTTCATGTTCCTGACGCGTTTGGGGATGAACTCCAAAGCGGTCATCACCGGTGACGAAACTCAGATTGACCTCCCCTCTCATAAACACTCCGGGTTGGTCGAAGCCCATCGCGCGCTCAAGGACGTCCCGGGAATCGCTATCACTGAATTCACCCGTCGCGATGTTGTGCGCCATCCCTTGGTACAACGCATCATCGCCGCCTACGAAGAGCATCGCGGCAAGCCATGATGAACGAGCTGCGATTCTTCAATCGTCAGAAGACCCTCGCGATTTCGCTTCCGCTGCTCAAGCGCATCACCGTGCGTTTTCTCGAGCAAGTCGCTCCCGTTGACGGATACGAAGTTGGAATCCACCTCGTAGCCGCGGCCGAAATGGCGAAGGTCAACGAGCAATTCCTACAACACGAAGGCTCCACCGACGTTATTACGTTCAACTACCGCGAAGGCAAAAAAACCGGTCCTATCCTCGGCGAGATTTTCATCTGTATCGACGACGCGATCAAACAAGCCAAAGAATTTAAAACAACCTGGCAATCCGAAGTGGTCCGGTATGTCGTCCACGGTATCCTGCACTTGCTCGGGTACGATGACTTGAAACCCAACCTCCGTCGCGAAATGAAACGCGAGGAAAACCGCTACGTAAACTCGTTGTCCCGCGAGTTCGATTTGGGCACACTCCAGCGCAATGGCCAAAAAAGAAAATGACCTCCTCGCGCAATTTCGCGCGAACTTCTTCACCGGCCTAGCCATCGTCATGCCGGCGGTCATTTCGATCGCCGTTGTCGTTTGGCTCTTCCGCAACGTCGCCAACCTGACCGACTACCTCCTCTTCTTTGTTCCGCGCCACATCAC
>JAQGOW010000325.1 GCA_028293405.1 Verrucomicrobiales bacterium | reverse complement strand
ACGCTCTTCCGATCTTGTGATCCGGCACCGGCATCCGTTGCACCACTTCCTGGAAATCTGAAATCTGTTTTCCATCGATCATGTGCGCCAACATCGCCGGTGCGGCGCCAGTGGTTTCGCGAGCGATGCGTCCTTCTTCGTCGCGTGTCGGATAATCGACGTGAATAAAAAACATGAAGCGATCGAGCTGCGCTTCTGGCAACGGATACGTGCCTTCCTGCTCAATCGGATTCTGAGTCGCGAGCACGAAAAACGGCGCGGGCAGGGGAAACATCCGGCCGGCTACGGTAACGCGATGTTCCTGCATGGCTTCGAGCAACGCCGATTGCGTCTTCGGTGGCGTGCGATTAATTTCGTCCGCCAAAATAATATTCGCAAAAATCGGTCCCTTCACGAACACGAACGCGCGGCGTCCCGGCTGATCCGTCTCCTGCAAAATGTCGGTGCCGGTGATATCCGACGGCATCAAGTCCGGCGTGAACTGAATTCGGTTAAACTGCAGCGACATCACCTGCGACAGAGAATTGACGATCGTCGTTTTCGCCAACCCGGGCACGCCCATGAGCAACCCATGTCCGCGCGCGAGAATACAAATCAGCAACTGCTCGATGACCAGGTCCTGCCCAATAATCACCTTCGCCAATTCCGTGCGCATACTTGAATAACACGCCCGCAGTTGATCGATAGCGACAACATCGCCCTGCGAAAGGGGAGCAGGAGCGGACGCGGTGGTCATGGCTGTTGGGCGATTCACCCTATTTTGCTCGGTCATAAATGATTAGTGAAGGCGAGACCAATCTATCAGGTCAATGACAGACTGCAAATTCGTTGCGCCTGCGGATGCGATTACCCTCCTTACGGCGCGGCCGTGTATTCTAAATTATCGAAATAAATCTTCACCATCTGCCCGCCCGGTCCCGAGGTTAGAACGCCAAAGTGATCAAATTGCGCTCCTTTTTTTCGATCGGCCGGCTTCTACGGTAGCGTCACCGAATCTTTGCCCAGAGTCACTTTCTTATTGCCGTCGCCTCCTGGATCGTATTGCAGTGACCATTCGTAATTGTTGCCTGGCGCGATGATCGGCCCGCCCTTTTTTATTCTGCCGCGTTCACCCGTTGAAGTTGTATAAGCAGGGTTGAAGTAATGTCCGATGCGGGTTGGCCCTCCGATTGACACACCAAGAAAGTTTCCCGCTTGAACCGGCGATTTCTGTTAGTCATGGTAGCTGAACCAGCCGATGTACATATTCGAGTCTGGCGCGCCGACAAGCATTCGCACTTTCCCATGCGCACTTAGTTTATTGTCCAACGTCAATGGGCTTGTGCGTCCCGCGTAAAATCCAGGCTCCGTTTCAGTGCGCCAAAACACACCGCCAATTTCGCCGGCGGTGCCTCCAGCAATATTTGATTTCGGTTCAAAACCAAAATCCTGCACCGCCACTTGATCGCGCTCGGCGACATTGGCGCGATTGTTCAAACCGACCCAATTCGGGTCAGTAGAAAAATCTTCGTGCTTACCGTCGTGCGTCAGGTCGTTGAAATAAATCGTCACCGTCCCACCAGTCTTCATGATGTTTTGAATGCCGAACCGATCGAACGTTGTGCCTTGCTCTTTGTAACCAACCGGCAAATCAACCGTGAAAACGTGGCCCTCGAAATCCTGCGGTTTGGAACGATTGCTGTTAACGACGAATCGAACCTGACCCTTACCACCGGAGCCATTTGGATCGTAATCTAGATTCCATGTATAACGTGTGCCGTCGGCTTGAAGCATGACGGCATCGCGGGGCTTGCCGCCGGTTTTGTTTGCTTTCAAAGCAGTTACCAAAACACCAGCCGCTCGGTTTTGTTTAGTTGTTAGTCGCACCGCCAAATGTCCACCGCCTGTTTTAAATCCGATATCCATTCCAAGCCCGCCGACTGGGCGTCCACTGCCACCTTCCTGGGCCGCCTTAAACCAGCCAAACCACACTCCGCCGCCTGATTTCGCCGGAACCGTAAACGTGCCCGATGCGCTTAATTTATCGTTCAGCGTTTTTGGCGTAATCGCTTCAGCGTAGTAGGCAGGAACCGTCGAACGTTGAATTCGCCCACCGATTTCGCCTTTTCCTTTTCCGATGAAATCACTGTCAGGGCTGTAGCCGAAATCCTGGTGTGCAACGATCTGCTTTTTCGGCGCGCGGTTGCCGAAGCTTTCCCATCCCGGATCTTTATCGAAGTGCTCGGACTTCAACGACTGTGCCGAGCAACTCAAAGCAGTGGCTAACGTGAGTGCAACGAGCGGGTGGTTCATCTTGTATTTGACGACTCGGAGCAATGAAAAGTGACAAGCACCGACAAAAAAGCGCGAACCATTTCTGATTCGCGCTTCGCGTAAATATTTAGCTCAACCTTAGACTTGTTCTGCAGTCGCTTCGCTATCGAGGAAGCCTTGCAGATGACGCAGGCGTGTCGGGTGACGCATCTTGCGCAACGCCTTCGCTTCAATCTGCCGAATACGTTCGCGGGTCACGTTGTATTGCTTGCCGATTTCTTCCAGCGTCCGTTCGTAACCGTCCACCAAACCGAAACGCATTTCCACAATCTTACGTTCGCGTTCGGTCAACGTCGCGAGCACGTCCGCCAAAGTGTCTTTCAGCAAACTGTAGCTCGTCACTTCGGACGGGTTGGCAGCTTTCTTGTCCTCGATGAAGTCACCAACACTCGCGTCGTCGCCATCGCCCACAGGCGCCTGGAGCGAGACCGATTGTTGCGCCATCTTCAAAATCGCACGAACACGCGCGACCGGGATGTTCAGCTCGTCGGCAATTTCTTCCGGCTCCGCTTCACGACCGAGTTCCTGCATCAAGCGCTTTTGCACGCGCATGACGCGGTTGATGACTTCGATCATGTGCACCGGGATACGAACCGTGCGGGCCTGGTCGGCAACCGCGCGGGTGATCGCCTGGCGAATCCACCAAATGGCGTAAGTCGAAAACTTATAACCGCGGCGGTATTCGAATTTCTCGACGCCCTTCATAAGGCCCATGTTGCCTTCCTGAATCAGGTCGAGGAACGACAGACCGCGGTTGGTGTGCTTCTTCGCGATTGAAATCACGAGACGCAAATTCGCCGCCGCCATTTCGCTCTTCGCGGTATCGGCTTTGCCGGCAGCCTTCTTCATAGAGGCGTGCTGCGTCAGGTACTCCTGATGCTGCATCCGCGCAAATTTTTCAAATTCAACAATGCGCGCTTTCTCGGCGTTAATCTGTTGCAGGACCGAGGCCGATTTGCGGGCACGTTCCAACTCCGCGATCGCACGCAGGCTGGTCTGAATCTTGTCGCGCAGGTTGTCGGCAACGAGCATGACTTCTTCGACTACTTTGGGCTTGTAATAAAACTTCGGATAAATCGCTTGCAGCTTCTTTTCGAAGGCCTCGATTTTTTTCCAGTAAAGGTCCTTTTGGGCCTTCTTCGCGTCGTGCCATTTGACGTAAAGCTCGTCCATCTTTTCGTCGATTTCACGAGTACGCTTGATCAAACGCTTCAAGGTCAGCAAATGCGCCGCGCGATTTTCGACCTGCTTGTCCACGACAACGCGATCAAAACGTTCCTTCGGCGGATCACAAATCAGCTTCTCCGCGAGCGTAACGTGTTCTTTCGCAGTGAAACCGAACTTGAATAGAATGTGGCGCGCTTCCACGTCGCCGTCTTCAATGCGTTTGCAAATTTCAACCTCCTGCTCGCGCGTGAGCAGGGGAACCTTGCCCATTTGGCGGAGGTACATCTGGACGGGGTCATCCAAAATGTCTAGGCGCGAGGTGTCTTCCGCTTCTTCGCGTTCTTCCGGTTCTTTGGCCGGAGCAGTGTCCATGTCCGGCGACTCAACGACTTCAACGTCGAACCCACGGAGCTTGGTATAAATTTCATCGAGAACTTCAGGGGTGACGACTTCATCGGGCAACGCGTCATTGACGTCGTCGTAAGTCAGAAAACCCTGGTCCTGCGCTAAACGAAGCAGTTCCTTAACCTTTTCCTGGATGAAAGCTGGATCAACGAGCACCGCCGGTTGTGCGCCGGGAGTTACCCCTCCGGTGGCAGCAGCGCCTTTGCCGGGTTTGGCTGCTTTCGTTGGTTTGGCCGGCTTGGTTCCTTTGGCATTGCCATTTGCAGCGACTTTGGTAGAAGTGCTTTGGCCTTGAAAATCAAACCGTGCTTTTTTAGCGGCCGGCTGCTTTTTCGAAGAGCGCGAGCCGAGTTTTGCGTCCTGGCGTGGAATCCCGCTGTGCGGAGCTTGGGCGCGAACCCGGTAAACTCTCTTTGTTAACATATTTTTCGGACACCGATATCGTTGTTTATTCAGAAAATGGCTGTGGCTCGATGTCTACCACAGTCCTTCCTTGTCTCCTGAGGGTCGCTCAAGATGCTGACATGCCGCCGCCAACAATACACTCATAGGCAAATCTGTCAAAGGAGAGTAGAGGAAAAACTGACATTGCGGTGTAATTGGCTGAACTCCAGAACCTTGCACACACTGCTTCGTTTGCGACGAGTATGGAACTAAAGTCGAATATAGCTCATAATGAGGCACTTACCAATCGGTAAAGTAAGTCCAACTGACTCGACATCTCGCAAATTATATAGGCCACTGCGCCAAAACGAACGAAAACCCAACGTCCCTGGCCGCTGCCGTCCGGGGTCATAGCTTCTCCCTTGCCGCCGTACTCCGTCCTTTGTTTGAACAGTGCTCGTTCCCCTGATTGTCTCGCACGCGCCTGTAGCGAACAGTCTTCGAGTGCTCACACCGTTCAACGCAAGCCAACAAAACCGAATTTACCGCTTGGCCGTTCTTTGCGCAGAAAGCTTCGGGAACACGGCTCGGACCAATTTGTTGG
>JAQGOW010000324.1 GCA_028293405.1 Verrucomicrobiales bacterium | reverse complement strand
GAGCAGGTTGAGACGGTCTTTGACGTCGTAACCGTGATCGCGAAAGCTGCGGGCTTGCCACGCGAGGTCTTCGTTGTCGGTGGTGACCATGCCGCCTTCGCCGCCAGTGGTGAAGGTTTTGCTTTGGCAAAAGCTGCAGCCGGCGATGTCGCCGAGCGAGCCGGTTTTCTTGCCTTTGTAAACGCCGCCGAAAGCTTCGGCATTGTCTTCGATGACGAACAGATTGTGCTTCTTGGCGAACGCGCGGACTTTATCCATGTCAGCGACGTTGCCGTAAAGATGCACCGGCATGATCGCGCGGGTGCGCTCGTTGACCAGCTTCTCAGAGGATTCGATGCTGATGCAGTGGTCGTCGAGATTGACGTCGGCGAAGCGCGGGATGGCGCCGGCCTGGACGATGGAGAAGCTACTGGCGATGAAAGTGTAACTGGGAACGATAACTTCGTCCCCGGGGCCAATGCCGAGAACACTGAGGCCGACGTGCAACGCGGCAGTGCCAGTGGCGACGCTGATGGCGTATTTGCTGCCTTGCCATTCGGCAAAGCGCTTCTCGAACTCCATCCCTTTTTTACCCGTCCAATAGTTTACTTTGCCGGAGCGAAGGGTCTCTTCGACCGATTTGATGGCCTTTTCATCGAAGGAAGGCCAATGGGGAAGTTTGTCGAGGACGGCTTTGGAACCGCCGTCAATTGCCAGTTTTTCGGTACTCATAAAAGAGGAGTCAGAATGACTTTGGCCGCGATTTTCGGCAAGCTTCCTTTGGACCGCAAGGCCGTTAACGTTTGAATATCTTAATTTTAAGACCTAAACTTTGCCCCTAAAACAATGCGTGTACTCGTAACTGGAGGATCGGGATTCATTGGCTGCAATCTGATTGAGGAGCTGTTGCGGGGGCAGAACGAAGTTTATAACATCGATATCCAGCTGCCTTTCAACCCAGGTCAGGGCGCCTTCTATCACCAATGTGATATCCTCGACAGTACAACGTTACGGAAATGTTTCGCTGAGTTTCAGCCTGAAGCGGTGGTGCATCTTGCGGCTCGGACCGACCTGCATCATGAGGGCACTGTTGAACCTTATTACAACGTGAACACGGCTGGGACGGCCAATGTGCTGGACGCGGTCAAAGCAACCCCGACCGTAAAAAGGGTGCTCGTCGCTTCGACGCAATACGTTTGCCGCACTGCTGTGCCGACCGGGCCTGACGATTACCGTCCGTATACGACTTATGGCATGAGTAAGGTCGAGACAGAGAAAATCACCAAGGCGGCGAATCTTTCTTGCACGTGGGCCATCGTTCGACCGACCAATGTCTGGGGGCCGTGGCATACTTTTTATCGCGACACGATTATCAAGGCGATCCAGAAGGGTTACTACTTTCAACCGACTGGCCGTCCGTGCCGGCTCGGTTTTGCGTATGTAAAAAATCTGGTGAAGCAGGTTTCCAAGCTGCTGCAAATCGAACCAAGCCTCATCAATGGAAAAACCATCTACTTGGGCGATGAACTAATCACCTTGTATGATTGGGCGAACGCTTTCTCTCTGGCGGTCAAAGGACGCAACGTGCCGAAACTTCCCCGAAGCGGGATTTATCTGTTGGCAAAATTTGGTGACGCGTTTGGAAAAATCACCGGTCGCCAATTCATCATGTTCTCGGCGCGGTATCGCAACATGACGGACGATTTTATCGTTCCGATGCAGCCGACATTCGACCTTTTGGGCAAACCGGAAATTGGGCTGGAGCAGGCGGTGCGCGAAACGCTGGCGTGGATTGGGAAGCATCCCGGGCCGGGGATTTAATACGGCTTGCCTAAGATTAGGACTCAACCAGTCACTTTGATTTAAAACAAAAGTCCCGCCCCAGTTTCCCGGAGCGGGACGTTTTGTTTATGTAACTAAGCGTTACGGCCCAGTGCATTTGCCTGCACCCCAGGCATTGTAGATTGATAAGATTTCGGCTGGAGAAAGCGGACGGTTGTAGAACCCGATTTCGTCCATCAGACCCGTGAAGCGCTGAATTCCGGTGCCAAGCCCTTCGCAAACGCTGCGGCCAATCTTCAACGGAACGCTATTGGTAATGTCGACCAGCACAGGCATGGTGATATTCGTGACCATGGTGCCATCAACGTACATCGAGGCGACCACGTTCGAGCGCACGAGCGCCACGTGATGGAAGCCGCCGTCGTCGATTCTTGAAGCATTCGCACCATAGTTCGCGAACCCACCCGCAATGATTCCAAAACCTACTTGTCCAGGGGCGACATGGTTGTTCGGATCGTAGCCCATGTGAATTTCCCACCCCTTGAAGTCGGCATCGCAATCGACACGTTTGTCCATAACACACATCGGACTGCTATTTGTCGTGGCGATCCACAACTCGACAGTGAAGTCGTTCGTTCCAAATGTGCCGACGTCGGTGCCAAAGTAATTGGTTTGCGCGGTGGAACCATTGAAGTTCATGCCGAGGTTCACTTCACCATTAGGGTAAGTAACACCGCTTGCGGTGCCGTTGTAATTGCCAGTGAAGTCCAGTGAGTTGCTTTCGAACTGCCACCAGGCAATGAGACCATTGGTGAGGTTGGGTGCGCAGGCGGTTGTGTTAACTGTGATTGTGGCCGTGCTGCTGTTCGAGTAACCACAATAATTCGCGAGTTGGCAATAATACGTTCCAATGTCGGACAATGCGGCGCCGGCGATGACGTAATTGCTCGAGGTATACGGAACAGGGAAGCCATTTTTCATCCAGGAGAACGAGACGGGGGCAAAGCCGGTTGCATTGGCGTTAAGAAACACGGGTTGGCCTAAAAGGACCGTTTGCGACGTAGGGTTGGCGGTGAGAGCTAACGGCGCGGCGTATACAATGGTCGCTGTAGAGCTTGTATCAGAACCGTTGTCGGAGACTACGACTGAATAGGAGCCCGCTGCAGTCGAATCAATGACATCCACCGTGTAGCAGGGGGCAGTTGCGCCGGTTATGTTTGAAACATTGTGTCGCCATTGATATGTAGGCGTGTGTCCGGCAGCAGCGCCACCGGTGACGCAGAGCACGCGAGGTTCTCCAGGACAATTCGTGGTTTTCAAGGGTGTGGGGATATCGACTAACACAGTTCCTTTGAGCGAAAGCGTTGCGGTGTTGTCACTGGTCGCCGTCCCGTAGGTGTTGCTCACTTTCACCGAAAAAGCTAAGCCATTCCAATTGCTATTCACGCTGCTGACCGTATAGCTCGGTGTCGTGGCGCCGGGGACGTTTGCGCTGTTGGTCATCCATTGATAAGTGAGGGTTGGTGAGCCAGTTGCCGTAACCGCGAAGACGACATTGTTGCTGACGAACGCGGTTTTGCTGGTTGGTTGCACCGTAACTTGAGGCGGTACTGACAACATCGCGTTGGCGCTGTTCGTCGAACCGCCGTCGTTTGAGACGTGAACGGAATACGTACCTTGATTTCCTCCGACGACGCTTTTGATCGTTAAGTTCGGAGTGTCGGTTCCTGCGTAAGTCGCGCCATCGTTAATGTTCGTTGTGTTCTTACGCCATTGATACGTTATCGTGGGGCTCCCTCCCGCTACAGCCGAAAAGTATGCTGGCGAACCCAACACTCCCGTTGCGTTTGCCGGTTGACTGGTGATAACTGGTGCGAATGCGAGAACTGACGTCGCATCGCTGGTTGCGGTGCCGCAGCTGTTCGAGATGATAACGTCGTACGTGCCGAGGTTGTTGGTATGGGCGGTTGCAATGCTGTAAATGTTGTTAGTTGCGGCGTTGATATTCGCACCGTTCAGGCGCCATTGGTACGAAGGTGCCGGCGAGCCCAACGCCGTTACGGTAAATGATGCGCTTGCGTTTGTGTGGACGTTTTGAGGAGTGACAGGCTGTGTGGCAACCCTGGGAGGAAAGCAACATTTGCCGCTTGAGCCAGCCTGATAGATGGCAAGGATGTCTGATGCGGAAAGGGCGTTGGTGTAAATGCTTATTTCGTCCAGTGCTCCCTGCAACCACGTCGTGTGATCACCGCTCCCTACGCATGGACCATTACCCAGTCGCAGATTCGCGGAGTTCGTGATGTTCGCCACCACGGTATCAATGCTCTGTGAGGCATCATAAGCGCCGTCGATGTATAACACCGCGTTAGACTGTTGGCGGACGGCGGCCACGTGATGCCATACGCCGTTATTGATGGCGGTTACGGAAGTGAAATCTCGATAGCCGTTAATCGGATCGGCACCGTCGATGTTAAAGTCAATCGTGCCATTTGCTTCCATTCGAAGGTCGAAGAAGCTGGCCGTATTGACGCAATCATCCCGTTTGCTGATGAGTTCATCGAAGGAGTTGTCGCTTGACTTGAACCAGAACTCGACGGTGAAGTCATTGGTTCCGAAGTTTGTAAAAGTGCCCAAGTTGACTGTTGCGCTGGATGTGCCATTGAACTGGAAGCCTTTTCCAACTTCCCCGTTCACATAACTTACGCCAGTTCCCTTGGCAACTCCGTCATAGTTGCCGATCGAATCCAATATGTTGCTTTGGCCCTGCCATGTCGCAATTAGACCATTGGGAACACAGGTTGCGAACATGAGATTCGGAATTGCCAAGACCAGTGCACAGAATACGCGTGTTTTCATAAGTTTGCTGTTTGCTAACTGTTGCAACTCCTGGGGTTCCCCTAGGTTGCTTAGAGGCGGGGACTGGGCGCGGGCATCCTTCAACAACTTCCTGAGTTTTGTCAAATGAATAGGTCGTAATCAATTCGGCTTCGACTTCGGGAAAGCTCACTTCGATGGCAAGGTTCCTGTGCGAAGTGGGCTTCACTCCGCAGGACCTGCCGACGTCCGGAGCCCGACGCGGCGGGCAATTTTGGACTTCTCTATTGGTTTCTTTGTCCAACCACTTATCTTTTAACGCGCATGAATCGTCCTGATGGATTTAAGAAGCAGTTGCTCCTTTTGCTGCTGATTGTGGCCGGGGCGTTGGTGGTGGTGTTCGATCTTCCGGCGTTCATGCCCGACGGTAATCACGCGTCGCAGCCGCTTTTGAATCCATCGCAGATGTTGTTCAACAACGACAATCCCCTTGGCTGGCATAAAGCGGAGTACAACAAGTTGCCCGGCACCATCTTTGGCGTTTGGGCAAATTTGTATTGGATCGGCACGGAAGTCATCGGCGATTCACCACGACTAACCAGTTTGGCTGCAGCGATTCTGCACCCGATTTTGTTCGTAAAATATTATCCGGCCATCTCGTTGATCTTCCTTGGATTTTGCGCGTGGCTTTACTTTCGGCAGCTCAAATTCAATCCAGCCGTTTGCCTCTTTGGTGGTCTCGCGGTGGCCCTGAACATGCACTTTTTCTCGTGCGCGACTTGGGGAGTGTTCCTGTGGAACATATCCGCGG
>JAQGOW010000263.1 GCA_028293405.1 Verrucomicrobiales bacterium | reverse complement strand
GGTTATTCGTTGGTAAATATGGCGTCGACGCGATTGGCGATGGTGGTGATTCCACCTATGGGTCGAAATCATTTCTTCACTTATTATTCTGTAGTTACGAATGTGACCCTTGGATTGGCGCCGATTTTTTGGGGAATCTTCATCGACGCGCTGCGAGGGTTTCATGGCCATTGGCAAGGTGTGGAGTGGAATCGGTTTAGTTTGTTTTTTGCGGCGGCTGGATTGGTTTACCTGTTGGCACTGATTCTGACCAAGCGTTTGCATGAACCCAAGGCGGCGAGTATGGAGGAGTTGTTGCGCGATATTTGGGAGCAGTCGCCGTTGCGGATTTGGTTCAGATTTGGACCACGTGGTTGATTTCAAATCTTGTCGAATTACGACGAGTTAGTTCATTCTTTGTCGCATGAGCACGGCCAATATTCCTCTGGAAGATAATTTTGCGGACGTTGTCGCGAAGGCGCAGCGCGGTTTGAAGTTGACCGACGACGTCGTTGCGCAACGCGCGGGTGTTTCGGTCGCTGAACTGAAGAGTTATAAGGATGGCAACTTCAACGAGAGCGTTGCGCGCAAACTCGCGCCGGCACTGGACCTCGCCGCGGATGCGTTGGTCGAACTCGGGAAGAAGGCGTGGTATCCGCCGACGCATCAAGTCGACGGCCTTGCGGCATTCAACACGACTTACGAAGACATGACGGTGAATTCGTATGTTGTGTTTGATCCGAAAACGAAGGAAGCGGCGGTGTTCGATACTGGAGCGACGGCGAAGCCGATGTTGGAGTTTGTCGCGCAGAACGGGTTAAAGGTGCAGTTGATCTTGCTCACGCACACACACGTGGATCATATCGCGGATTTGAAAGGGTTGAAGGCGGCGACCGGCGCGCCGACTTACGTGGGTGAAAAGGAACAGTTTGCCGAGGCTGAGGCGTTCGCGGCTGGGAAAATGTTTCACGTCGGCAACTTAAAAATTGAATCGCGCCAGACGAGTGGTCATGCGCGTGGGGGAATTACTTTTGTTGTGTCGGGACTGGGGCGACGCGTTGCGGTGGTTGGAGATGCGATGTTTGCGTGCTCGATGGGTGGCGGGATGATTTCTTACGAAGAAGCTTTGCGCACAAATCGCAAAGAGATTTTCAGTTTGCCCGACGATACGATTGTGTGTCCCGGACATGGACCGCTTACGACTGTCGGGGAACAGAAGAAGCACAATCCGTTCTATCCGGAGTTTCAGAAATAATAATCAGGCGACTGACTGGCGCGGAACTTTTTTGACCATCGCGGCGAAGTCATCAATTTCGGCGGTGGATTCGAAACCGACGTTGAGGACGTCGACGATTCCAGATTGGAGCGCGAATTTGATCGATTCCTGGCGTTTCACGGGATCGTTACGCAACTTCCCCTCGCCCACGATTTTCATGCCGACAACGCCTTTGCCGGCGTCGTGAAGGTGTTTGATCATGGGCACGACTTTTTCGGGCGGGCCGTCCATGCTCATGCCGTAAGGATTGATGCGTGTATGGACAGAGTCGACCCACGGATCATTGGCGGCGGTTTGCAAAGCTTCCATTGAATGGCAAGAAACGCCGTGCGCGCGAATTGTTCCTTTCTGCTTAAGCTTCGCCAAAAGCTCCATCTGTTTCTTCAGATCGGTCGTCCATGTGCCGGCGGTGCAGCAGTGCAACAGCACAAGGTCGATGTAATCCGTGCCGATTTCCTTGAGGAAACGTTGCACGACGACATCGGCGTCAGGTCGCTCAGGTTCGGGAATTCCGCCCGGGCGGAACCAAACCTTGGAAATCAAAATGTATTTGTCGCGCGCGATGCCTTTCAAGGCGGGCACAACATAAGGATGAGTTCCGTAAAGGTCGGCCAGGTCGTAAACACGAATGCCACGGTCGTACGCACCTCGGATGAGTTGACCAAACTTTTCTTTGCCCAATCGCGTCTGGTTTGACTCCCGCTTGCCACCTTTCATTCCGGTACCGAGACAAAGGCGGCTCACGTTCAATCCCGTTTTGCCCAACGTGACGCTTTCGTATGGATCGAAATACGCGGTTTTTTTGGCAGCGGCGAATTCTGTGCCGAGCAACAACGCGCCTGCGCCGAGAGCGGATTGTTTAAGGAATGTGCGACGTGGAATTTTCATAACGCGTTTTCCTAAATCACTCGTTAGTTTACGCGACAACGATGCTGCTCGAAATAACCCAAGTCAACATTATCGGCGGAAACGACTAGTCCTCCGAGACCAGGTATTCCAAATCGGTCTGGGAGAGATTCTGCGCGAAGCCTTGTTCGCCGAGGACGTCAGCGATGGTTTGAGCTTTGCGTTGTTGGAGGTCCCAAATTTTCTCTTCGACGGTGCCTGGCGCGATCAAACGGAACGCGTTGACGGTTCGGGTCTGGCCGATGCGATGTGAGCGGTCGATCGCCTGGGCTTCAACGGCTGGGTTCCACCAAGGATCGTAAAGAACGACGTTGCTCGCGTTGGTGAGGTTTAAGCCAGTACCGGCCGCGCGAAGGCTTAGCAGGAAAACGCAGCCGTTGGGGTCTTCCTGGAAGGCTTGCGTGACTTGCGAGCG
>JAQGOW010000258.1 GCA_028293405.1 Verrucomicrobiales bacterium | reverse complement strand
TGCCATGTTCAACCGCTCCGGTCCACTACCGCTGATGGCGACGATTGGAATTTGGCGGAACTTCCGTTTGGACCGCAGCCAGGCAGCGGCATCCAAGCCGTCGTCCTTGGGCAGATGCATGTCCAGGAATATGACTTCGGGCAAGGGTGCGTCGATCCGGTCGCGATATTTGGCGTCTGCGGTCATGTATGCGGCCATGTCTTCAACGGTCGTAACGTGATGCAAGGGATTAAGTAATTTCATCTTGCGCAACTCATGTTGCGCCATGAGGAAGTCGTTGACGTCATCCTCCACAAAGAGCACCGGTTTGAGGTGATCCGCTTCGCCTTCTGGCCCCGGTATATGGGCTGTCGGTGTCATGCGATGGTATCGCTGGCCACTATTGTTGGCGTTGGGACGTTTTGAACATCAACAGATTAGCAATGTTTCGGCTGCCCGTCTGTCAGGGTTCCGCTGGGTTGCTAGTAGGGGTTTACGCTACACGGGCCGGTTTTGCAAGGGTTGATCAATGAAGGCGTCGTTCCAGTTGAATTCCAACAACACAGGCATTTTCATGACGATCCATTCGAACTGTGCGCGGTTGAAGGGCTTTATCATGAAGGCGTCGGCGCCGACTTTGACGGCTGCTTCCAAGGCGCCGACCTGGTTGGGTCGGCCCATCACCACAATGGGAATGTGGCAAAACCGTTCGTGCGAGCGAATCCATTCCACGACGATAAATCCGTCGACCAACGGCAAGTTTAAATCGACGAGCAACAGCGCCGGCAAAGGGTATTCTTCGCGATCGTGAAACTGGGCGAAGCCGTTCAGATACGAAATCATTTCGGCGGCGGAGGTGACGCAACGCACGTGATTGCGCAGGTTCAAATGCCTTAATTCCTGCCGAATGCGAAGGCAGTGCTCCGCCTCATTGTCCACCACCAGCACCGATTTTAACCCAACGGCCACCGGTCCAGCCCACAATCCTCCAGCAACAACTTTCATAAATAAAAAACGTCCTTTTCCAAGAAACTCGGCTTTCTTGGTCTCACTTTTCCGAGTTCTTAATCGTAAGAGCAGCAGGAATAAGGCCTTCCGCGAAAAAAAGTGGTAAGGTTTTACACTACTTTCACCTGAGGCATACAAGGCCTAGCGTATCGTCCTGCAGTTGACACTTGGAATGGGTTTTGACAACTACACGACTGCCGAAAACGCATGTGTCACATATTCAAAGAGTTGCGATATTTTTAAATATCCAATCGTTCGGCCCTGAACCTGCTAATTATCACATCGTCTTTTGGTGTGCCCCCAAACAACAACGCACATGCATTTAGACAAGAAACATGGAAATTTATCGAACTTAAGTTCGGTGACGCAGTGGGTGTTACTCACGGCATTCTACTTTATTGGTGGGCTGCTCGGTCACGCGGGCTCGTTCATGTCAGGGGAAGTCGCACTGATCTGGCCACCAGCCGGCATTGCGGTCGCCGCTATTTTGCTTTTCGGCTATCGGTTCTGGCCCGGCGTCGCAGCGGGAGCCCTGCTCTTTTCGACCATCAGCGGCAAACCGATTGGTTTCTTCACGGTGGCGACGGCGTTTGGGAATACTATTTCGGCGATCACGTGCGCCTACCTGCTGGATGTTGCAGGGTTTCGCAGAACGATCTCGCGCCTTCGCGATGCGACTGCGTTTATCCTTCTCGCATCGGCGGTCGGCACCGCCATTAACGCGGCGTTCAACGTGGTTGGTTTGTGCTATTCAGACCTGCTTTCGTGGAACGACATCTTCCCTTCCCTGCTTGGATGTTGGGTACCGAACGCTCTTGGGACGATTTTGGTAGCACCGCTCATTATCGTTTGGGCCACGCCATTTCGGGTTCATTGGAATAGCAAACGCGCGATTGAACTTGTCGCTTGCGCGGGTGGTCTGATCGCAAGTTGCGCGATCGCGTTTAACTCCTGGCTTGTTGACGGCCTGCACAATTATCCAATGGCGTTTCTGCCATTCCCGTTCCTTGTGTGGGCGGCATTGCGATTTGAACAACGAGGTGGAACGACGGCTGTGGCGATTGTCGCGGCGTCAGCAGTAGCCGAATTGCTGAAACATCGCGGGCCGTTTTTTACGGGCAACGATGTGACCAGTCTCATGCTCATTGGGTCTTACATCGGCGTTGCGTCGTGCTTGAGCCTGCTCCTTGCCGGTGGTGCGATGGAACGCAACGATGCGCATCGGCGGGTTGCCGCGAGTGAAAAGCAATATCGCGCGGTGGTTGAAGACCAGTTCGACTTGATCTGCCGCTTTCACGTCAACGGCACGCTGACCTTCGCCAACGACGCTTACTGCCGGTTTTTTGGCAAACCGCGCGAACAACTCGTCGGCACCAATTACTTCGAAGATCTCAGTGAACAAGATCGCGAAATCCCTCTGGCCGTCTTCAGCTCGCTCACGCCTGAGCGCGATCACGTCTGGTTTGATAACCGCACTTTTCTCGATGACAAAATTCTTTGGCAACAGGTGACGGTCCGCGCGTTGTTCGATGAAGATAACGAAATCGAGGAGTTTCAAGCGGTCATGCAGGACATCACCGCGCGCAAAGAATCCGAGGAACGGCTCAGAGCGGTGCTCGACACCATGATGATGGGCGTGGTGGTGGTGAATCCGCCCGGGACGATCAGTTCGATCAACCCCGCCGCTGAACGCATCTTCACGCGCAGAGTCGAGGACGTCGTTGGGCAACCTGTCAGCACGCTCTTCTCGGCGTCGGACATCGCCATTTTCGAAGAACACGTCAGCAAACCGTCGCGCCGCGGCGAAACCAAATACTTCGAGCTCGGCGCGATCTCGTCGAACGGGAAAATTTTACCTATCGAAGTCGCCATTACCGAAACAACGGTCAGCCGCTTGCAGATGCAGATCATCCTGGTGCGCGATATTTCGGAGCGCAAACAGCTCGAGGCGCAATCGCAAAAAATGGAAGCGATCGGACGACTCACCGGAGGCATCGCCCACGATTTCCGTAATCTGACGCAGGCCATCCTCGGCTACACCGACCTGCTCATCCAACGCATGCCGCCGCGCGACGCGAATCGCGAAGCGGTCAGTCAAATCCAGAAATCGGTCGAGCAAGCGAATGCGTTGACGCGCCAGTTGCTTGGGTTTAGCCGCAAACGGATCGTCGAACGAAAAGTTGTTTCGCTCAACGCAGTGGTCGGGGACATGGACAAACTTTTGAAACGCGTGGTTGGCGAGATGATTCGATTGAACATTTCGCTGACGAACGCACCTGCTTACGTCCACGCCGATGGCGGCCAACTGCAACAAATTATTATGAACCTGGCCATCAATGCGCGAGACGCGATGGCTGGAA
>JAQGOW010000249.1 GCA_028293405.1 Verrucomicrobiales bacterium | reverse complement strand
AACCTGATATCACCGAATTCTCGTTTAGCTTTGGCGATACCTCCTCGACCTTGCAACAACGGCGCGTTGTCGAAATCGTCTTCATCAATCGTCAAATTTTTAATGAGCTGTTCCCGAACAAGCGAGAGCCATTGTAATTGGTCTTTGTTAAATTTGTGTTTTGTGACGAGCGTATCGAGTGCGCGGTTCACCCGTTCTTCGGCGGTGAGCAATGGCGACTGAGCGACGGCGGCGTGTTTGACAATTGAGATCACATCCGCCAGAGCCTTGAAGCCCCGAGCTCGGTGGGCACGCTGTAGTTTTTCTGCGTCAAAACCATTTCGATTGAGCGTGCGCTTGAGTTCTTCTAGAACGAGCGGACACCAATCTTTCGGGCGCTGGAGAAGCACACCCAAAGCCGCGACCTTATCGGCATTTTCCTTCACGAATTTCTGAAATGCGTCGAGATAATCTTCGGCGTTGTCGAATTTGCCGTAGCGTTCTAGCTTCTGCGATGAAACCGTATCTTTGTCTTCGATCGTTGCCGTGAAGGTGCGTCGGGCGCGTGGGTAATCGAGCAGGAGTTTTTGAAATTCGGGATTGCGCAGCAGTTTCATTGTTCCAGCGAAATCCTTCTTCAATTCGGCCGGGAGTCCTTGAGCGAAGCGGGCGACATCGCCGTCGGTAATCCACGCGGCAAAAAGCGGACGGGCTTCATGGCTCATGTCCTTGTCAATGCGCAGCAGGCGCTTGGCGAGGATTCTGACGTGGTAATCGCGATCAATATTTTGCCAGATGTTTTCGATGACCTGGATGATTGTCAGCGGCGTTTTCCCCGGGGGCTGGAGGTCGAAGCTGGAGACGTCTTTGAAATATTTGATGAGCGTGCCATCGAAGCAGTCGAAAACAACGAACTTGGTTTTGTTGATGTCGTTGCAACGGCGAGTGCCGCGACCAAGCATCTGTTCCCAAAGAATGCGCGATTTCACTGGACGCAGGAAGACGATGAACTCGAGTGCCGGGATGTCCACGCCGGTCGAAAGCATGTCGACAGTGACGACGATTTTTGGGTTTGGCCGATTGCGAAACTCGCGGATGCGCTGAAGCGGGCGGTCTACGTTCGGGTTGCCGGTAATTTTTTTGACGAAGTCGTCGCCCTGCTTGAATTCTTCTCGGCAAATTTTCACAAGCCAATCGGCGTGGGAGGTATGCGGGATGTCGTTGACCGCGAAGATCAGGATTTTGGGGAAGCGTCCGGTGGCGGCTTCGTGTTCGTAGGCGTATTTGGCGACTTCCTGGATGATCTTGCGATTGCTGTCGGGCGCGGTGATGGAACGTTCGACATCGGCGGCGTCATAGGCGCGTTCGTCTTCCAGTTGGTCGAGAGCAAGCTGGCCGGTTTCGGTGTCGACGCGCTCGACGGTTTCGCCTTCACGTAGGAAGACGCCTTTCATGCGGACTTCGGAGCGGATTGCGACCGGTTCGTAGTCGACAAGAAAACCGTCGAGAATGGCTTGCTCAACGGTGTAACGGAAAACGGGTGCGCCGAAAACTGCCGTGGTGTGCGCAGCGGGTGTGGCAGTGAGGCCAACTTTCACAGCATCGAAGTGGTTGATCGTGGAGCGCCAGACGCTCATTTCCTGCGCCGTGTATCCGCGATGACATTCGTCAGCGATAACCAGATCGAACGCATGGATTGGGATATCAAGTCTGTCCGCGTCAGCTTCGACCTCTGTGTCGCCACCTGTTTGGGCAAAGCAGCCTTCCGAACCGAAGAGGTTGCGAGCCATTCGCTGGATGGTGGAGACGTAAACGAACGTGTGCGATGACTTCGGCGCAGTCAGGTATTCGTTCGGCAGAACTTTTGGGTCGAACGGTTCGTCGTCGCCAAAATCTTCTTTCTGAAATTTTTGGCTGTAGAGTTCATATTCTTGCGTGAACTTCTGCCCCGAGGGCGTGTTGAACGCGTTGAACTCGCGGACAGCCTGGGCAGCGAGAGCTTTGCGATCGACGAGAAAGAGTATGCGTTTGAACTGTCCGCTTTTAAGCAGGCGATAGACCTGTGCGACCGTCAGGAACGTTTTGCCGGTGCCGGTGGCAAGAGCGAGGAGGAGTTCGCGTCGACCAGATCTGATCGCGGCTTCGGTTGCGGTTATCGCGCCAACTTGATACGGACGCAATCGTCCAATCTGTTCCGGTGGCGTGTCGAGTTGCCAGTTGTGGGCTGGTTGAAAATGGTATGCGAGTTTTTCTGCGAGGGCCGGAGCGGTATGGAAATTCGCGATCTGGCGCGAAACGGATTTGTCGTTTCGGACATCGACATGCCAAATCAGTTCGCCATTTGTCGCGTAGAGAAACGGGACCCCGTAGCCGTTCCAATTTGTCGAACCGGTTATTGCTGAAGCGTAACGTTTTGCCTGCTCCAAAACATTCTGTGGATTCACCGTGACTTTTTTTGCCTCGATCACCCCCACGAGTGTGCCGTTTACGAATACCGCATAGTCAGCAGGACCTTTATCGGTCGGGAATTCGGTAACGACATGATTGGTGAGCGTCGAAGTATCGAGCCCCACGCTCCACGGAACAATTTTCCAAGGGGGAGTAAGAGAGAGCAGGCGCGTGTCGATGCGCTTTTTTCGGGTTTGCCACTCCGCCTCAAACATAGGGTCGCACCGATGATGTACGCCACCCCTACAACTTCACAGCCAAAATTACGCAGTTAAGTGAAAGTGAGGTCCAGGGCCGTGAGGCCGCGGAGGGCCAGGTTGGAACGCCATTCTAGTTTTGTGGAAGGGAGGGACCAGTTTTGGAATTTTAGGAGTTCTTCGAAGGCGATTTGGGCTTCCATTCTTGCTAACGGTGCGCCGAAACAGAAGTGGCCGCCCCAGCCGAAGGCGAGGTGCTTGTTGTCGCGACGCTCAATGTCGAGCC
>JAQGOW010000238.1 GCA_028293405.1 Verrucomicrobiales bacterium | reverse complement strand
CCATACTCCCGTCCGCCAATGGAACGGATTACTACAGGCCTGCTCGCGGTGGCTTTGGCATTTGCATTCACCTCCAACGCTGACGCTCACGATTTCAACTTCCGCGAACACGGCACGCATTCGTTCCACGTCGACCCCGCACGCGCGCTCGCGAAAGCGCAGTCCATCCCGGCGACCCACGGCACTAACCAATTCGAAATCACCTCGCGCATCACCGTCGAAGTCGATAATCCTGCAAACCTGAATGCCATTTTGCGCCCGAGCCAATTGCACATAGCGCGCAAAGTCAGCGACACCGTCTACATTTTACAAGCCCCCGACGCGCTCACCGCCGCGCAGGAAGCCCACCGTCTTTCCTCCATTCCTGGCATTAAAACCAGCGTGCCCGTCATGCGCCGCCCTGCGTTCTTGCACAGCCCTTACGCCTATCAATCAAACGATCCTTACGCCTTCAAACAATGGCATCTCGAAAATCGAAATGCGCAAACCGGCTCGCAAATCGGCCCCGACATCAACGCCCGCTCCGCCTGGCCAGTGACTCTTGGACAAGGCGTCACCGTTGCGCTCGGCGATGATGGTATCGAATACACGCATCCCGAATTAACGAATCGTGCCGCTGGTGCGCCGCATTATAATTTCTACAGCAATTCGCCCGATGGCTCGCCCGATTCACCCGCCGACATGCATGCCACTGCTGTCGCGGGCCTGGTCGCCGCTGAACTGAACAATGGACTCGGCGGCACCGCCGTTGCGCCCGGCGCAAGCCTGGCCAGTTGGAAAATTTTTTCCGGCGCTTCGTTCCAGGTCACCGATGAGCAACTGATGGACATGTTTCAATACGCTTCCAACGTCGTCGCAGTGCAGAATCATAGCTGGGGTTCCGGCGGCGATTCGCAGATACCAGTCGGGTTGCTCCCCGCCATCGGTGTTTTCAACGCCATTCATTTCGGACGCGACGGCAAAGGCAGTGTCATCGTGCGCAGCGCTGGAAATTCTCGCGCCGACGGCGCCGATGCTAATAACGATGGTTACCTGGCTGACCCCCAAGCCATCGCGGTCAGCGCCGTCGCGATCAGCGGCCGCGTCCCCGCTTACAGCAATCCCGGTGCATGCGTGCTCGTTTCCGCTCCCGGCGGTGACAGCACCACCCCAATGGTCACCACCGATCGCCAGGGTTCGCTCGGATACAATGCAAACAGCTTCACTAATGGCGACTATTGTTTCGAAACCAACAGTTTTTATGGCACCTCCGCCGCCGCACCGCAAATCGCCGGTGTTGCCGCATTGATTCTTTCAGCGAATACAAACCTCACCTATCGAGACGTGCAGCAGATTCTAATTCTGTCCGCGCGCCACTTTGACGTCACCGATCCCGGTCTTGTCACCAACGGCGCTGGTTTCCGCGTCAGTCACAATCAAGGCTTCGGTATTCCCGATGCCGGGGTGGCCGTTCGCCTCGCGCGCACGTGGCCGAACCGCCCTCCTGCCGTCACCGTGGCCTGGAACAAGAACACCGTGACCCCGCTTCCGACCAACGGCCTGCAGGTCCTTGTCCCTGGCTTCGCACCGATCCCGGCGAGCCCAAGCCAGGGCATTCAGCCTGATTCCCCAACCGCAGTTCTGAATTTAGTAGACGTAGGCCAGGCGCTCGGCCCAATTTCACAAAATCTGACCAACAAAGCCGCGCTCATCCAACGTGGCATCAACAATTTCTCCGACAAAATTGCCTACGCCGCTCAGGCCGGCGCAGCTTTTGCAATTGTCTATAACAACAGCGGCACAACCAACCGCGTTGTCATGGGCACGACAGATTTTGTTTCCGTTCCCGCCGTTTTCATTGGCAAGAGTGACGGCGACGCATTGCACAACGCATTGCTCCAGTCGAACCTGCAAGCGCAGTTGGCTACCGTCTCCGCCACGTTCACATTTCCGGTGACCAACACCATGATCTGCGAGCACGTCTCGGTTCGCCTGCAAACCGATTATCCACACCGCGCCGATTTGCGAATCACTCTGCTTTCACCGCAAGGCACGGTTAGCATTTTGGATCATCTCAACAGCGATCCTGCGGCCGGCCCGGTGGACTGGACCTACATGTCCACGCACCACTTCTTTGAGACGAGTTACGGCACATGGACTGTTGCCGTAACCGACGAAACCAACAGCTTCACCGGTTCCGTTCAATTCTGCGGTTTATCTATCGAAGGCGTGCCAATCCTCGACACCGACCACGATGGCCTCGGTGACAATTGGGAAATGGCGCACTTCGGCACACTCGCTTACGGGCCGCAAGACGACCCTGATCACGATGGCTATAATAATATGCGCGAATACTTGATGGGCACCGACCCAATGCAACCCGCGCCCATCGTCGTCGACTTCTCGCGTTGGAACAGCGCCCTTGCGCGTGTGAGCTGGAATTCGACAGCTGGCACAAATTACAATGTGCTCGCTGGTCCCGCGATTAACACTCTCGGTGCCGTACAAAATCTAACCGGCGCATTTCCGGAAACGGAATGGTTCGTCTCTTACACGAACGCCATGCGTTTTTTCGAGGTGCAAAGACCATGAGCACCATTGACCAAAATCGTTTCGACCGCGCCATCGCCCGGTTCGACGAAGAAAACTCACACGATCCAAATACGGAAACGGTCGACGGCAAACCGCAACCGCGCGAAGTCGTCTACGCCAAGCGGCTGACGAGTTGGGTCCACAAACTCGCACCGAACGCGCCCGAAGCGCTACAGCTCGCCGCGCGTTGCCAACACATTTGTCGTTGGAAGATCCCGCGCAGCTCGTATCCGATGGATCGGCCCGGCTATTTGAAATGGCGCGCTGAACTTAAGAATTTTCACGCCGCCAAAACCGGCGCGATCTTGCGCGAAATCGGTTACGACGAAGAAATGGTCCACAAAGTCCAGGACCTGAATTTAAAAAAGAATTTTCCGAAAGACCCGGACTGCCGCGTTCTCGAAGACGCGCTTTGCCTCGTCTTTCTGGAACATCAACTCGCCGATTTGACCGAACGTTTTGATGAATTGAAGTTGATCAATGCGGTGCAAAAGTCGTGGATAAAAATGTCCCCGCAAGGTCGCGAAGAAGCGTTAAAAATTCCGATGAACGAACGCGCGCTGCAGTTAGTCGCCAAAGCGCTCGCGGGTTTACAGCCAAAAACCTAACGCCGACGAAGCTCGTCCCAGAGTGGCTCAAGGTCCGGATCTTTCAACGCGAGCGAGCGCACTTGTTTGGCGTCGGCGCGAGCCATCGCTTTATCAAGCCAATCACGCGCAACTTCGAGATTGCCGAGCTGACATTCGTAGCACGACAGGTTGTAAGCGATCATCGCTTCGCCCGGAAATTTTTGGTCCGCTTTGGTCAAAATCTTGCGCGCCTGCTGGATGCCGCCGCCTGGTTTGCGTCGAACAGCATACGCCAGCGAAAGCCAAACGCCCGGCGCATCGCGCATGACATCGACCATCTTATCGGCAATGTCTGCAGCGACGCCCCAGTCTTTGGAAGCGGCAGCGACGTCGTAGGCGGTGAGAAGGACAGCGGGCGCATTGCGGTTTTGCGGACTGATCTTTTCGAGCTCGAGAAGAGCCTCACGCCAATTGCCGAGACCAAGCCAGCCGAGGGCAGCTGAAAGGTGATGCCGATCCGGCGGTTCTAACGTTGATTCCATTAACGCGTTTAACATAGCAAAACCGGATGCGGAGAGCTATGGGCCAAAAGCCGAAAGTTGAAATCCGTTCAGAGCACGCGTTACTCTGGTCAGATGCAATTGCTGGCGACACTTTTACTGGCGCTGCTTTGTTGCAGTGCGAACGCGGCCA
>JAQGOW010000237.1 GCA_028293405.1 Verrucomicrobiales bacterium | reverse complement strand
ACATACTCCGCGTACCCGCCGCCAGCCGGCTCAAAACCAGCGGTTATCCCGGTTCTCTTATATCCCGCGCACTGCGCAAAGGCGTGATGGCGGCAATAGTGACAATCCAAACACGGCACGTGATGATGCAATCCCACGCGATCGCCCAATTTAAACTGCGTCACGCCACGCCCAACCTGCACAATTGTTCCCGAAGTTTCATGCCCAAAAATCCGCGGCGGCGGCACGGTGCCGTAATGGATTTTTTTGATGTCCGTCGGGCAAACGCCGCAGACCGCAACTTTCACTAACAACTCGCCGGCTTGAATCTTCGGCACCGGCACAGTTTCAACGCGCAGATCGTCGCGACCGCGATAGACCACGGCCTGCATCTGCTTCGGGATTCTGAACGGATTTTGTTTGATGCGCGTGTTGTAACGCGCTTCGACGGGTTTGTCAGGCGGGAATCGCAGGGGCGCTGTCATTTGCGAACGAGGTGAAAAATTCTTCAGGTTCAGCCGTAAACTCGCGGGGTTCCCCGTGCCAGGTCAGCCGAATCGCCGCGGCGTGCAACGCCTGGTTCGGCAAAATCAAACGCGTGCGTTGTTCATCGTTCAACCGATGTTGCGCCAGCGCTAAATATAAATCCTCATCACCGCCGTATAATTTATCGCCGACAATCGGGTGTCCGATCGCCTGAAGGTGGATACGAATCTGATGTTTGCGCCCGGTCCGAGGCACGACGCGCAAGAACGTAAATGGTTGAGGCCCGGCAAACCCACGTATCTCGCGCGCGAATCGTTTCAGAACATAAAACTGCGTTTTCGCCGTGGTGCCGTCCGGTCGCACGCAGTCTTTTACGGAAATAATGCTTTTCTCGTCCTTGCCTAACGGAAGTTCGATTGTGCCGGACTCATCGCCAACATGGCCGTGAACGATTGCCAAATATTCCTTTTCCACGGCTCGCGCTTCCCAAAGTTTTCCAAGTTCGCCCGCGACCGCCGAACTTTTCGCCAGAAAAGTCACGCCGCTCGTTTCGCGATCAAGCCGATTGACCATGTGGCACGAAACATCGGGTCCCAGGTATAGCCGAACGCGCGAGATCAAACTGGAATAAACGTCACCCTTGGTCGGGTGGCAGACAAGGTCGGCAGGTTTGTTAACGACCAACAGTTCAGCGTCTTCGAAAATGATATTGAGCAACTGCTGCACCTTAGAATTAAACCATAAATTCCACTGATAACACGGGTTAAATCTGAATGCCGAGATCCGAAATCCAAAGAAAATCAGAATGTCGAAATGAAGCAAATTAGAAACGGCGCGACGCAACCTGCCTTGCGGCGAGACGCCGCTGGCACCCGCAGGTGGGGACGCCTGCGCTACCTTACTCCCGCGACTCGAAAACCTTCTTGCTCCAGCAATTGACGGATTTTCTCCACGTGATTGCCTTGCAGTTCGATGCTGCGCTCTTTGGTCGTGCCGCCGCAGCCGCAGGCGCTGCGAAGCTTTTTGGCGAGCGCCTGGATTTGTTTAGCGCTGATATTCGGCGCGAATTGATCAATCACCACGACCACCTTGCCGCCGCGATGCGCCGTTTCGCGCCGCAGCACCACACGTCCGAGCTTTAAACCGGCGGAAAAAATAGCTTCCGCGCGCGATTGCTCGGCGGCTTCCAACGGCTGTTGCTTGTCCGGCTCGCCCAAAGGCAAGCGGTCAATCTCCAGGTTCGCGAACGGGTTGTTAAACTCGATCGATTCGTCAGTGAACTGCACTCTTTCCTGTCGTGCCATAACATTTCTAAAACTCGAAATACGAAATACGAAACGAACTCAACTCGCACTCTGATGCTTCATTTTGTCGTGCTTCGACCTTCGTTAGTCGTGCTTCGAATCTTTATATTTTTAAACCATACTTCGTCATTATGGTCCTGTAATAAGATGTGCCCTCTTTTGTGTTCTCCGAATCGGGGCACATCCTTGAACTTGCTTCGGGCGATTGCGGATTTCAACTTGGTACTTCCAAGATCGGTTTCAACGACCTTCTCTCCGTTGAGCCAATGCTCGATGCGCTGACCTGAAACTACAATACGCGAATGATTAAATTCGCCAACTGCCGAGGTGTGCACACCCTTAGGCCGCAAAACATCGTAAAGCGATCCCGTCCCGTGCACCGTCTCGAATTGCGGATGTTTCGGGTCCCAATTTTGGTCGTCGACCATCTGGTATTCGAACCCGATCGGTGACTTACCGTCCTCGGTGATGAAATATTTCACACCACTGTTGGCTTTTGGCGCGATTTTCCAATCCCATTCGAGTTCAAAATCATCAAACGTCGCGTCCGTGATCAAATCGCGGAACATGTTTTTGATCGGCAGGTGATGGAGGCACCCATCTGAAACAACCCAGTTTGACAGCACTGTTTGGGAACGGAAACAACGCCAACCGTCGAAGGTTTTGCCGTCAAAGAGAAGTTTCCAACCGGCAGTTTTCTCCGCATCGGTCAGAGTGTTGAGCGTTGAAGCTCCGAACACCAAGCTCCAAGCACCAGAGAAAATCCAAATCCCAAGCACCAATAACTGACGTTTCATTTGTTACGTTTAAAATTCAAATATTTGGAGCTTGGATGTTGGAGCTTGGAGCTTTCTTTCAGTCCAACTTCCGCACCCGAATGTTCCGGAACGAAACATCGCCGCCATGATGTTGCAGGCAAATGTGACCCGTCGAGAGCGTTGCAAATTTCGGCATCTCGCTAAATTTGCTAGCCGCAATCATGTTCTTCAGTTCGTCACTGCCCCAGTGGTATTCGACGACCTTTTTTCCGTTCAGATAATGTTCAACATGGTTTTTGTGGAAAACGATGCGGGACTTGTTCCATTCGCCGACCGCGTTGAGCTTTTTGTTTTTCGGTGCGATCAACGCATACAACGAACCCGCGCTACGCTTCGGATCACGGCCGTCGGGGTGCTTCGCGTCGTCGAGCACCTGGTATTCCGTGCCCGTCTTCCACGAGTGATCAAACTCCTCCGAAGCGTGATAAATAATTCCACTGTTCGCGCCCGGCGTCACTTTCCATTCCAGCTCCAGTTC
>JAQGOW010000235.1 GCA_028293405.1 Verrucomicrobiales bacterium | reverse complement strand
CGTAATGTGTGGGCGATGGCTTGAAGGTAAATTTCAGTTTTGCCGCTGCCCGTGACGCCGTGGAGCAGGAAGGTCTTGCCCTGGCGCAAATCCAATGCTGCGATGACTTGCGTGAAGACCGCAGTTTGCTCGGTGTTTAATTGCAGCGTTTGGCTGGGGAGAATGATTTCGCGTGCGTAGGGATCGCGTTCGGAGATTTTGCCGGCGATTTCGAGTAAGCCTTTATCTTCGAGTTTGCGAATCGTGCCGGCAGTTGTGTTGGCGAGTTCGCAAAGTTCCTGCAGGCGCAGTTCGCGTCGGGCGTTGAGGATATCGAGAATCTCCTGCTGACGTTTCGTGACGGTCGGAGGAGCGGGAGGTTGCAACGCGCGGACGAATAGTAATTCGCGAAAGCCTTCCTTTTCGCGACGGACGACTTCGGGCAAAACGGTTTTGAGCGCAATCTCCGGCGGGCAGCAATAGTAATCACCAATCCAACGCGCGAGTTTGAGGATGTTGGGCGTGACTTGCGATTGTTTGCCGATGACGTTGACGATCTGACGCAAATTGGCGTGGTCGGATGATTCGGGCAAGGCGGTGACGCAGCCCATCACGGTGCGATTGCCGAAAGGAACTTTGACGCGTGTTCCGATTTGCACCGCGTCCTGCAACTCTTCGGGGACGGCGTAGTCGAAGTCTTTGCCGAGCGCAATTTCGAGCGTGACGCGAGCGATCATGAGCAAAGGCTAAAAGACACGCGCTAGAGCTTTTCTTTTAGCGAGATATCGACGATCAAGTCGGTGGCGATGCGTTCGAGGTCGCGGCGCATTTTGGAAACGTCTGTCGTGTTTGGAATGCGCAAAGTGACACGGGCTTTGAAGATGGATTCGCCGGACATGGCAGCGCTGCCGCGTTCGGTGTCGAGCTCTTCGACGTTCACGCCGTGCGAGGCGAGCACGTGGGAAATTTCGCGGACGATGCCGGGGCGGTCGTGGCCGACGATTTCGATTTCGCTAAAGCGATGACCGGTCGGCTCCGGTGTTGGATGGTCCAGGTGAATGATGACGCTGAGGCCGCGCGATTCGAGCGCGCGCAATGCTTGGATAATTTTGTCTTCGTGTTCAGTCGGAAATTCCACACGCAAGATGCCGGCGAAATGACCACCTAATCGCGACATGCGGCTGTCGAGCCAGTTACCGGAATGTTTGGTGACAATTTCGGCGACCGCTTCGACGAGTCCCGGGCGGTCGGGCCCGATCATGGTCATGACGAGAGAGCGTTCCATAGGTTCAGGCACATTAACCAGCTTTTCGGATTCAGTAAACAGTAAGCAGTAATCAGTAAACCGTGATGCAAGCGGTTCTGATACAAAAAAACAGGTTTGGCGCGGTTTGAATCAGGAACGCGAAATTCTACATTCGCACATCAAAGGAAAATTTATGCCAACACGATCCAATCAAACCGCTGGTCGCAAAAAACACACACGCACTCGCGCCGTTGCAAAACAAACTGCGTCGATGCCTGCGACGAGATCGCGTTTGGCTTCGCGCACTCGCGGGGCGAGTAAGCCGATGAACAAGTCGCGGACGCGTGCGAACAGCGCAAAAATGGCGAGCAGCTTTGATGACATGGTCTAAAATTCGTTGCGGAATCGGTCCAAGCAAAGCCATCGACACACGATTGCATTTCGCGTTCCGAGCACATAGCTTGGAACGCGATTATCATGTCAACTGTTCCTGCTGCAAACGTTGAAGAGGCGAAGACGAAACTGGACGCGCATCTGCGCGAGATTATCCAATGGCATTTCTCGCCGGAAACCGGGAGCGACTTCTGGTTGGGTTGGGCGAGCAAGGCCGGATGGGATCCGCGCAAGGAAATCAACACGATCGGTGACATGTTGAAGTTTCCGCATTTCCAGGACGAGTGGCTTCGTGATTTGCAGCCGGAGGTCTGGGTGCCCAAAAAACTCAAAGGCCGGCCGTTCAATATTTTCGAAACTGGCGGCACTACCGGCATGCCAAAGCAGCGTATCGGTTGGGGCGATTACAAAACCGATTACGAAGAATTTTCCGGCAAAATTTCTGACGAACATTTTCCCAAAGGCGCCGCGTGGTTGATGGTGGGACCGACGGGTCCGCGTCGGTTGCGTTTAGCGATTGAGCATCTGGCAAATTTTCGCGGCAGTTCGTGTTACTTCATTGATCTTGATCCGCGTTTTGTGAAGAAGGTGATCGCGGACAAAAAGTTTGACGTCGCGCGCGCCTATATGGATCACGTCGTGGATCAAGGGGTGACGATTTTGAAGAACCGCAAGATCGCCGGATTGTTCACGACGCCGAAATTGCTCGAAGCGCTCGGTGAAAAAATTGATTTATACGAGGCTGGTATTCGCGGTGTGTTTTGTGGCGGGACAACGATGGCTCCGCAATACGTGCGATATATCGTTGAAGAAGTTTTGGAGAATCGGATTGGGTTTTATCCAACTTACGGAAATACGTTGATGGGGTTGGCGGCGAGTGTGCCTTTAAAACCCGAGGACAAGTTTTCAATCACATACTATGCTCCGCAACCGCGCGCGGTGTTGCGGGTTGTTGATCCGAAATCCACGGAGAAGACAGTTGATTACGATCAGTGGGGTCGTGTGGAATTGACGACGTTGACGAGGGAATTCTTTATGCCGCGATTTTTGGAACGTGATGAGGCGATTCGCCGCACGCCGCGCGCGCCATATGCGTGGGATGGGGTGGCGGAGGTTAGGCCGTTTGGGGCGATGGAGAAGAATATTGTTGAGGGGGTTTATTAAA
>JAQGOW010000228.1 GCA_028293405.1 Verrucomicrobiales bacterium | reverse complement strand
TGATGACGTCTCCCGGATTTTCCATCACGGGCAGCAGCGCACCAGTCGAGAGATTCACCGACCAAAGGTCAAATACGGTCTTGCCCTTGTGATTCAATGTAATCAGCACCTCGTCTGGCTTCGTTGGCTCGCAGCCGACCAATGACGCCTTGATCCCGGGAAAGGGTGTCAGGTCACTGACTTTACAGGTTTTCACGTCACAAACGAAAAGGTGCTCCATCTCATCGCCGTCCGTGTCCTTCAGGAACAGCAATTGCCCGTTGTAAGCCCACGCATGGGCGTCAGTCCACCAACTGATTCCTCGCCGAAGCTCGTGGGAGATTTGTTTTTCTTCCGTCCCGGCAAGATCACGCGCCCAAATTTGGACGACCGCATTAGTATCAGCCTTCAGATAGGCGATGTGGGTTCCATCCGGTGAAATCAGCGGAGAAATGTATTCCGGGTTGCCGAAGAGCAACGCTCTTGGAATCAAACGCGGCAATTCTGCTATCGCCCCGGAAGTGCCTACAAAAAGAAACAGGTAAATTATCAGTGCGAAAGTTGATCGCTGCTGATTGATGGCGACGCATGCCACTGCGCTCCGACGCATCTCAGTCGAGTTTTTCATGCTTTGTTGTTGCCCGTTCCTAAACGCATGGAAATCCATGAAGTTTCTAACATAGGGAACTTGTGCTAATCTTCCGCCTCAATTTGATGGAAGCAACGTTACAGCGAGTGATAGCGCCGCCAAACCAATGAGCCGGATCGTTAATGTACTTTTCATTTAAAGTGCTGCGTCGAATGACTAAGCCACAGCCGGGCGTCAGGAAAGATGAAGCTTTCATCTCTCGGGACACATCTGAGGCTCCACTTAACATTAAATGGCCGGCGAAATAGAAACGGCGACAATTAATTGCAGAAATTCTGCGCCGGTTGAGAGTTTCTTAACTGTTAATTTTTCAAAAGCCGCATTCGAACCCATCTTTTCATTCGCGTGATTGCGCTTTAAACGAAGCGATCCGCTCAGTCACCCTTCAGGATCTAGCGGTGGCTTGTCTTTTACTTAAAGGCTTGTTCTGTCTTTTCTTTCGCACTTAGTCCTATACATCGTCCATTCCTTGCAGAGTTTGAGTACCAGACGCTTTCAAAGTATTGCTTAAAGACAATCTTATGCGACCACTTCGCTTTTCCATCAACGTCACTTTAGACGGCTGCTACGATCATCGTGCCGTTATCCCAGACGAATCCTTGCATCATCATGCCGCCAAGAACATCGCCGAAGCCGATGCCCTTCTCATTGGTCGGGTGACTTACCAAATGATGGAAGAAGCCTGGCGCGCGCCCGCGCAGACCGGCGTCAGACCTGACTGGATGGAACCCTGGATGCTACCTTTTGCAAAAACGATCGACGCGGCCAAGAAGTATGTCGTCTCCAGCACTCTCGACCGGGTCGACTGGAACGCCGAACTCGTGCGCGGAGATCTGCGCACCGCCGTTCAACGATTGAAACAGGAAGCCGGCAATGGCGTGTTCGTGGCCGGCGTGAAACTCGCGCACGCCCTGACAGAACTGCGATTGATCGATGAATACGAGTTCATCGTGCACCCAGTCGTGGCCGGCCATGGGCCGACCTTGTTCGCGGGACTATCGAGTCCTGTGGACCTGAAGCTCGTGAACCGGTTGGAGTTACACTCGGGGGCCGTTGCGTTGCGGTATCAACTGAAAAATTCTTAGATTCCCTAGTCACCGGGACTCTAGCTCGAACCCATTGTCATTCAATCTCTGCGCATCCGTGTCTCTGCGGTTAAATTCCGTTACTTCGAACTTACATCTGGTGTGGAAAACCCGGCCAGAATAACATCCGGCGTATTCACGTATGAGAATTCTTCTCGCCGAGGATGAACCCAAGGTTGCACAGCACCTCCGACAAGGGCTGGCTGCGGAAGGGTATGCTGTCGACCTCGCGCACGATGGCGATGAAGCAATCTGGCTTGCCAAGAATCATCCTTACGATGTCATGGCCCTGGATGTCATGATGCCGGGCAAGGACGGATTTACGGTGGTTCGACAGTTGCGGCGCGAACAGATTTTCACGCCGGTTATTTTTCTCACCGCGCGCGGGGAAATCGAAGATCGCGTTCGCGGCCTCGACGCCGGTGGCGATGATTATCTCGTCAAACCGTTTTCACTCGCCGAACTGCTCGCGCGCTTGCGTGCCCTGCTCCGTCGGCAACGTCCGCAATCGTTCAACGTTTTGCGCGTCGGCGATTTGGAACTGGACCTCGTCGCCCACACGGCGCGTCGCGCCGGTCGCGAGATCGACTTGACGAAACGCGAATATACTTTGCTGGAATTTTTGATGTCGTCGACGCCGAATCCTGTCAGTAAAACGGCGATCGTCGAACACGTTTGGGATCAGCACTTCGATTCCGAGACGAACGTGGTCAACGTTTACATCAATCATCTTCGTCGCAAGATTGATCGGCCCGGGTTGCCGCCGTTGTTGCATACCTTGCGCGGGCGCGGCTTTGCGGTTCGGGAAGGCGAGTCGTGAATTCGTTGCGGGTCCGGTTAGCGTTGTGGTTCGGGTTCAGCATCCTCGCGATCACCTGCGTGTTTGCCCTGTTCACGTATCACCAGATGACGGTGGAGCTGACGCAAAAACATTGGCAGCGCGATTACCCCGATCATCCCGACTGGAAATTGCACGGCAGTTTTTCCGAAGCTGAAGTGCGCGATATCATGGGCGAACTGGTCGAAGGCTGGGTCGGTTACTCGCTGCCGATGATCGCGCTCACGCTCGGTGTCGGTTATTACATCGCGCGCAAATCGCTGCGCCCGATCCAAAGCGTCAACGAACAGCTCCAACGCGTCAGCCCGAAAAATCTCGATCAAAAAATCGTCCTTCACGAAGGCGACAAGGAATTTCGCAATCTGCTCCAACACATCAACGACCTGCTCGGGCGCTTGAATAATTCGTTCATGGAAATGAGCGAATACGCCGCGAAAGTCGCGCATGAATTGCGAACGCCATTGGCGATCATGCGGCTGAAAGTCGAGCAAGCCGACAGCACGATCGACCCCGGTTTATCGGAGGAGTTGCAAGAGGAACTGCATCGTTTGACCCACGTGGTCGATCAATCCCTGCTGATCGCCAAAGCGGAGCAAGGCCGGCTTGTGTGGCACCCGGAGGTGTTCGATTTGACCGAGATGGTCACCGATGTCGCCAAAGATTTTGAACTATTGGCGACCGAATCCGGACGGTCTGTCCGCGTGCGGGTCCACGAGGGGTGTCTGGTCAAATCGGACGCGAAATATTTCAAACAGGTGCTGCACAACCTGCTGACCAATGCGCTCAAACATGGTCAGG
>JAQGOW010000210.1 GCA_028293405.1 Verrucomicrobiales bacterium | reverse complement strand
CGGAAACGAGCAAGTCACCACAGTGCCCTTGCGAGCGCCGCGCTTGATATCAAAGCTACCAGCCAGCATCCCTGCTCGGTACTTCATTATCTGCAAACCCATCCCGCGTGACTTGGTCAAAACTTTCGGGAATCCTTTCCCGTCATCTTGTACTGTGAGATTGACATGGCCGTTTTCTTTTGCAAGCCGAACTGTAATTTTTCGCGCTTCACCATGTTTGATTGCATTTTCGATCGCTTCTTGCGCAATCCGGTAGACTTGCGCTGCCTTATTTAAGTCGGGCATCAACGACTGTACTTCGGTGTAAATCTGACATTCGACGCCAAACAACGTGTGCTCGCGCGCGGCCAAATCGTGCAGCGCTGAAATGAGGCCGTTCTTTTCCAACTCGATCGGATAAAAGCCACGCGCAAGATCACGCGTGCGCGCAATGGCGTCGTTGACGTAGGTAGAAATTTGCGCGGCTTCCTCGGCCTGCGGCGACGCCTCGGCCTCAAGTCTTTTTGCTAATACCTTTGTCAGGAATGAAATTCCGGTGAGCGTCTGGCCGAGGCCATCGTGCAATTCCTCGCCGAGACGTCGTTGTTCGCGCTCGCTGATCTGCAAAATCTTTTCCTCGGCATTTTTGCGCTCCGCGACTTCAGCTTCGAGCGCCGACATCATCGCCATCATTTTATGCTGCGCGTCTTCCAGTTCACCGGTGTAACGCCGCACTTGCTCCTGGGCGGCTTCGCGTTCGGTCACATCGAGCAACATCGCGGTAAACAATGTTTTTTCGCCGCGATGCCAGCGGGCGATGGACAACTCCACTGGAAAAGTTTTCCCGTTTTTTTTGCGTGCCTTGATGACGAAGGTGCGGCCGAGCATGCGTTTGACGCGGGTCGGTTGCAGGTTGGCGATGCGTCCCATGCGCCGGAACTTGCGCGGCAGTAACAGCGACAATTCGTTTCCTGCTAATTCGCCGTTGGTGTAACCGAACATTCGTTCGACGCTCGGGTTTGCGTAATCAATGCGGCCATCGCAATTCGCAGTGAGAATGCCGCAGAGCGCGGTCTCGGTGACGCTACGAAAACGTTCTTCGCTGTCCTTGATCTGTTCACGGTGCCGGAATAATTCGACGAACACGGCGACTTTTGCGCAAAGGATTTCGGGTATGACCGGGGTAAAAATGTAATCGACTGCGCCGAGTGAATAGCCCTTGAACATGTGCATTTCGCTTGTGCTAATTACGGTGATGAAAATGATCGGGGTATATTCGTTTTTTTTTCTTTGGCGAATGAGTTCCGCTGTTTCAAAGCCGTCCATGCCCGGCATGGAGACGTCCAGCAGGATGAGCGCAAAATCCTGTTTGAGCAAAATGCGCAACGCTTCCTTGCCGGAACGCGCTTGCACGACCTGGTGGCCGGCACTTTCGAGCAGGCTGGAGAGCGAAAATAATTTGGATGGCGTGTCGTCCACCAACAAAATTTTGGCTGAGATCGAGTTGTTCATTGCAGGATTTTTTTCAGCGCGTTGAGTAACAGTTCTGGGTCGATGGGTTTGGTGACGTATTCAGAGGCGCCCGCGCGCAAACATTTCTCGCGATCGCCCTTCATTGCCTTGGCGGTGACGGCGATGATTGGCAAAAGTTTGAAGCGCTCGCTGTGCCGCAATTTTTGAATGACCGTAAACCCGTCCATTCCCGGCATCATGATGTCCATGAGCACGACATCGATGCAGCCGTTGGATTCGAGGTAGTCGAGCGCCGCCTGGCCTTCCTCGGCTGAAACGACCTTCATTTCGAACCGTTCCAAGAGACTGGTCAGCGCGAAAATATTACGGATATCGTCATCGACTACCAACGCGGAGCGACCGCGCAAGCTCTCGGAAGCGTGCGGGTCACCCGCAAGTTGTTCGATCGTTCTGCCGCGTTGCAGGCGTTCGCGCAAGCCATGGGTCTGAGGAACCGGCGCGATCGTTGTCCGCGGAATATATAAAGTAAACGTGCTTCCGTTGCCGGGCTCGCTCTGCAAATGAATTTCGCCACCGAGCAATGCCGCGAGTTCGCGACTGATCGTCAGGCCGAGGCCCGTGCCGCCGTATTCGCGACTGGTGCTGCCGTCGGCCTGTTGGAACGCTTCGAAGATTAGTTTTTGTTTTTCTGGTGGGATGCCGATGCCGGTATCAGTCACGGAAAAAGCAATCACACCCGGCGCCGAGTTGAGCACGTTGTTTTCGGGCCGCCAACCGGACTCGACTTCCTCTGCCCTCAAGGTCACCCCGCCATGTTTGGTAAACTTCAGCGCATTGGACAATAAGTTCTTCAAAATCTGCTCCAGCCGACGGGCGTCGGTTTGCAGGGTTTGCGGCAATGTGTCCGGCAGTTCGACTTTCAACTCCAAATTCTTTGATTGCGCGAGCAAATGGAAATTGCGCTCCAAAAATTCCGGCAGATCAGCGGTGGTATATTCGCCAATCTCAATCGAGATCTTGCCCGCCTCGATTTTTGCGAGGTCCAAAATATCGTTCACCAACTGCAACAATTCCTGGCCGGCAGAGTGGATGACCTTGGAAAATTCCAGTTGTTTCGGCGTTAAAGTTTTTTCGCGATTGTCCATCAACTGTCGCGCCAGCAGCAGCATGCTGTTCAGCGGCGTGCGCAACTCGTGCGACATGTTCGCGAGGAATTCCGATTTGTATTTGGAGGTCAGCGCCAATTGTTGCGCTTGTTCTTGCAGAGCCAGCCGCGCTTGCTCGATTTCGCGGTTGCGCGTCTCCATTTCGATTTTTTGCACCGCCAACATCCGCGCTTTTTCTTCAAGCTCGTCGTTGGTGTGTTTCAACCAGACCTGCTGATTCTGCAATTCGCGGGTGAGTGATTCAGACTGGCGCAACAATCGTTGTGTGCGCACGTCTGCCTCAATCGACTTGAGTATAGCGCCGAACCTGCCTGCCACGTGGTCCAGCAACTGCCGTTCTGCAGCAGACAGCGAATGCGAGACCTTGAACATCATCAGGCCGGTCGGAACGCCGTCGTTCAGGACGGGCAGCGTCAGCTCGTTCGCGCCGTTTTGTTTAGCGCCCAAGCTCGTCTTTGCTCTCTCGCGAACCAACACGCGAATGCGCTGCTCATCCGACGCACTGATGACGTCGGTCGTTTTTCCGCACTTGGCGGCAACGCGCAATTTCGGTTTGGGCATCTCATTTTGTACAACAATCAGTCGCGCTGCGGGCGCTTGCACCGCCAGTGCTAACTCGCAAAAAATAAATTGCCCGAAAGCCTCGTTCGGTTCGTGGGCTGAAAGCATCCGGTCGAAGCGCGTAATATTTTCTGTCAGCCAAATAGCCGAACCGTTCTCGACCACACCATTAAGTCGCAACCCCACATTGCCGTTTGGAGGAATCGCGGCGCAACCAGACACCGTCTCCCTCTTAACAGACAATTTGGAATGTTTTTTTGCAGTCGTTTTCAATCGATTGCGACAAACGCCTATAAGGGCTGGATATGCGCCCCCTGAATCTACAATGAGGGGAGTCCGTTTGTCGCTAAGCGAGTGCCCGTAGATATAGGTCAGTGATTCCCTGAACCGGTTGCGAGGTGATGCATTTTCGGGCGGGAGGATTCAGGAAAGGACTTGCGCAATCGGCGGTTGCTCTATACGTTTCAAAGCTCTGGGTGCACCCATAGCTCAATTGGATAGAGCATCTGACTACGGATCAGAAGGTTGATGGTTCAACTCCATCTGGGTGCACCACTTTCCCCTTTCGCTTCGTGCGATTTCTAATTTTTCCGCTCATAAGCGACCGTGTCGACCGCCTTGATGCCGTCGCTGTTACCGTCAACATTCGTAACAACGGGAGACTGTTCGTCGGCATGTTTGCAACGGTCAACGCAACTGGTCGCGGGCTCGAATCAATCTGGATAATGGCATTAACGGTGCTCCTTTCGGCAGGGTGGATGTTTTTGATACATCGTTTTTTGGTTATATTCACGGGATGCTCCGTCCAAGACGAATTTATGTTTTAAGCTTTCTGTTAGTCTGCGTCTTAGCCGCGCAAATTCTCCCAGCTTTTGGTGCTCTACTAGGTTCGAATCTATTTCCCTCCGATTATCCCTGGAACCAAAAGATTTCCCAGGCACCTGTCATGACCAATTCCGGCGTGATCATAAGCAACATCGTTAATAAATTCGGAAACGGTCATCTGCACCCCGACTTCGCGCAGGATCAACGGCTTTCTAACACTGATTTGTACGGCATTCCTTACAACGTCGTTCACGGCAATTCTACGCCGAAGGTCCACGTTGTAATTAATCTGTATTCGAACGACAGCGATTTGATCGACGCACCGATTCCTGCCAACGCCGTGCTGGAAGGCGATTTGCAGACTGCTCCAACGGTCGGCCTCAACAATCGCGGCGATTCACATCTGCTGCTTTATGATGAGGACAATAATCTGGCCTACGAATTTTATCGCGCGTCACGCCCGTCGGAAAATGCGGATGGCAAGTGGCACGCGGACAGCGAAACGTTTTGGACCATGACCAGCAATTATTTCCGACCGTTACAGTTGACGTCCGCGGATGCAGCGGGACTTTCGATCCTTGCCGGGCTTGCGAGGCCAGACGAGGCGTTGCCGGTGGCGCAAGGAGGACAAGGCGGTATTTATCATGCGCTCCGGTTCACGCTCCCAAACTCAATTATCCTGAATCAATTTATTTATCCCGGCTCACACATCGCAAATTCGAACACCAACAGAGCCATTCAACCCCCGATGGGTGCGCGGTTTCGCTTGAAAGCCAACGTGGACATCTCCTCACTCAACCCGCAAACCCGCATTGTTGCCCAGGCATTGAAAGATTATGGACTGATCGTTGCTGATAATGGATCGGCTTTCTTCATCAACGGCGCCAGTTACTCGGTCAACGCGACCAACGGGTTTGCCCTAACCTGGAACGACAACGACATCCAGGATACCGTCCGTGGGCTGAAAAGTCTTTGGTTCACAAATTTTGAGGTGGTAGATCTCCGCCCAGTCGTGACGTCCGTTAACCCGATGCAAGGCGTGGCGGGAACATCGGTCTCGATCACCGACCAGAATTTCTCTGGAGCGGCAGGCCGGTTAACTGTCTGGTTCGGGACCAATCAGGTGCCGACGAGCGTCAGTGACGATGGCCATCTGACCGCCGTTGCGCCCGCGGGCTCCGGCACGGTAGATGTGCGAGTCCAGTCGGGAATCGCCACGACCTCTACGGAAAATTACACCGGTGCGATTTGGGGATACGGGTTGTCAGTAACCTCGACGGTTGCGCGCTTCACGTTTCAGACGCAGGCCGAGGCGTTTCACACCTGGCTGGCGTTTTACAACCTGCCGTCCGATGGCAGCGCCGACAATCTGGATTCGGACGGCGATGGGATGATCAACCAGCAGGAGTATGTCGCGGGAACCAATCCGACCAATGCCAATTCGGTTTTCAAAATTACG
>JAQGOW010000205.1 GCA_028293405.1 Verrucomicrobiales bacterium | reverse complement strand
TGGTTCGTCCAAGTGAAACCGATAAGTTCCCTGCTCTTCCAGGCCGCGCCGACGGGCCAACCGCCGCCAATTTTTTTGGCTACCCGATGCAATCCGCGCGGGGTCATGTTCGAGCCAGCTTTTTCGCCGATGCCGTATTTGGAAGTGGAGCAACGCAAAGTTTTCACGAACCGAAACGGCGGGATGAATTCATTGTCGCGCTGCCACAACGTCGTCGTTTGCTTGGCGATGTTGACGGTGAGCAGATAGCGCGTAGGCACAACGCCTTGCTGTTTTCAGGTCCGGACGAAATTGCGAAGAGTCACGCTCATGTCAGCGTTTGCGCAACGGCTTCGATGGCCATTCTGGTTTCGGGCGTCGTGGTCGGCCTTGTGAGCTTCTTCACCAGCACCTTGGAATTGCGGCCGCTGGCGTCGTACTTGGCACGACGTTCGGGTGGCAAATCATCGGGCGAACCTTCGCTGAATCCGCCTTTGGATTGGAAATACGTAAAGGCCTGCGTCGAGAGCGTGATTAAATCGGTCAGGCCCATGTCGCGGGCTTTCGTTTCCGCGAACTGAATCAACTTCTTGCCGATGCCTTGATTTTCGTGCGACGGACTGACGAACAACGACGCCAGTTCGCCCTTGGTCGCATCGAGTTGATGCAGCGCAACGCAGGCGATCGGGTTTTTGTCCGTTTCGAAAATGTAAAAGTCCGAAATCATTTTTTCCATCATCGGACGTGTCCGCTTGGCCAACTCCTCGCTCGCGACGGAGTTCTTGGTCAGCATCATGATGGCGCGGACGTCTTTCTTCAGCGCGCGGCGAATCTGCTGGTATTCGTTGGCGTAAACCAAGGTGCCGATGCCTTCGTTGGAAAACACTTCGGCCAACACGGCTTCGTCGATGCGTCCATTGATGATATGCACCCGCGGCACACCGGCGCGGCAGGCGGCGGCGCCGTTGACGGCTTTGGATAAAATCTCCGGCGCGAACTTTTCTTTGTGTTGCGACAGCAACGCCTCGAGTTCAGCGACCAGCATCTGCGGGATGACTTCCTTGTTGTAGATCAAACCGTCGGCCGTCGTGATGTAAATCAGCTTGGTCGCGTTCATCGCCTTGGCGACTTCATACGCGACACTGTCGGAATTGACGCGATAGGTTTTGCCGTCGCCGTCGAAGCCAAGCGGCGAAACGACCGGGACAATATTTTGCGCCAACAACGATTGCAGCAACTCGACGTCAACACGCTCGACCTTGCCGGTGAGCAAATGATCGACGCCGTGGATGATGCCCATCGGGTGGGAAATAATTGCGTTCGTACTCGCGGCGCGGAGGTCATTGGCGCTGAGGCCTTCGAGCACTTCGTGGGTCAAACGGTTCGCGGCGGTGAGCGCGAGTTTGAAAGTCGCGGCATCAGTAACGCCGCTGCCGTCGAGATTGGACGGGGTGATGTTTTGTTCCTGCGCGAGCAAGCCGATTTGTGCAGCGGCGCCGTGGACCAAAATGATTTTGATGTTCAGCGAGCGCAGGACGGCGACATCCAGGAGGATGTTGGCGAAGTTCTCGCTCGTGACAATCGCCCCATCGATGCTGAGCACGAAAATCTTTTCCCGGAACCGCGGGATGTATTGGAGGATGCCCCGTAAATCGGTCAGTTTCACTTTTGGTCGTCGCTTCTTTGCAAGAGATAAGTAGGCAAGTCGCCGCAGTTTTCAAACAAAATCTGCGAACAAGCTGAAGCGCGAACTCCGACGACGCGTTTACTCGCCGCGAATGTCCAGCGTGGTGACTTCGCCGCCTTCGCATTGGACGGAGACTTCGAAGGGCCGACAGCAGACTTCGCAATCGGTGGTGAAACACTGGTCGCGGATGGTGGTGTCGAATTCCAACTCGAAGCGGCTCCCGCAGAAGGGGCATTGGACTTGTTCGGTGAGTTGCATTCGGGCGACGACGAATTATGACCGCGAGAAACCGATGTGCAACTTCTTACTGGCGGGCGTTGGAGCGAGGTCGCGGGCGAAGATGTAATAGAAATCAGTGCCGACGAACGGCAGGACGGTCCAAGCCAGCTTCCGGTATCCGCCCGACTTGCAGCGATGGCGCGCGTTAAAGGTCGTCGGCGCACCGCGCCCGACTTGCATCAGCGCTTTGCTCACGTCTTCCCAATCGTCATTGTGCACCAACGTGAGGATCGATTTGTCGCGCAACTCATCTTCGATGAAACCCAGGTGATGTTCCCACGCGGGGTTGACGCGCCGAAACAAACCACGGCCATCGATCACCGCGAGCAATTGCGGCGAGAGCATGAAGAACGGGTTGGCGCGGGTTTGCAATTGCAAGCGGTCCTCGCCGGTTCCCGAGGCCGGGTCCATCGACGCGGGCCGCTTGCTGATGATTTTGCTTTGTTCCTCGATAATTTTGTTTTTGCGATAGAGCTCCAGGAACACGCCGATCTTCGTGCGCAAGACGTCGGGCACGATGGGTGAAAAAATGTAATCGACCGCGCCCAACGAATAGCCGCGCGCCGTCAAGTCATCGGTATTGTGAACGCTGGTGATGAAAATAATCGGCGTGTTGGCGCATTGAGCGCGCTGGCGAATCATGGCGGCGGTTTCAAAGCCGTCCATGGCTGGCATGAAGACGTCCATCAGGATGACGGCGAATTCGTGATTCAAGATTTCGCGCAAGGCTTCGCGGCCCGTGCGCGCGAGAATAATATTTTCGCCCAAGGTGGAAAGGACGGATTCGAGGGCGATGAGTTTGTCCTCGCGATCATCGACGATGAGGATCTTCGCGGGAGCCAGTGATTGTTCATGATAAACACGAGCGGTGCTCATCGGGACCGGGGGAGCTTCCATGAGGTCGTGGATCATATTTACTGAAGGGTTGTTGGGCTCAGCGGACGACTTATCGAGTCCCGCGAATAGCTCGCGGGCGTCCGCGAACGGCTCAGGGATGCCCGCGAACGGTTGGGGGAGTTCCGCGATGGGCTCAGGGGTGCCCGCGAGCGGTTCGCGGGCGTCCCCGGAGGGATCGCGGACGTCCCCCGTCGCTCCGCGGACGCCCGCGGCGGCGTCGCGGACGCCCGCGACGCGAGGGGGGAAACCTGCGCCTGGAAGACGCAAGTCTCTATAAACAAGATATTTAACCCTGTTTTGGGCATGTTTTTACCTATGCAGCCAGACATGCAATACCGACCGCAGGTGCTCGCGGTCGACCGGTTTGGCCACGTAGTCGGATGCACCGGCGGCGATGCATTTTTCGCGGTCGCCTTTCATCGCTTTGGCGGTGACGGCGATGATCGGCAGTTCCTCGAACCCGGCGATTTGGCGGATGGTGCGGATGGTTTCGTAACCGTCCATGTTGGGCAACATGATGTCCATGAGAACGATGTCGATCTCGTTCTTTTTCTTCACGAGCATGTCGATGGCGTCTTTGCCGTTTTCGGCCGACAAGACTTTCATCTCGAAGCGTTCGAGCACGCTGGTCATGGCGAAGATGTTGCGGACGTCGTCGTCGACGACGAGCACGCGTTTGCCTTCGAGAATGGCGTGATGGAGCGTTTGCAACATTTGACGTTGCTTGTCGGGCAACTTGGAAACGTTGCGGTGCAGGATGAGCGAGGCCTTGTCGAGCAGGCGCTCTGGGGCGCGCGCGTCCTTGATCAAGATGGCTTCGGCCATGGTCTTGAGATGCGCGTGCTGGTCTTTCTGCAAGTCCAACGCGGTGTAGACGAGCGTGGGAATGGGCTTGGCGCCGGGCTTGTTCTTTATGGTCTCGAGCAACTGCATGCCGGGCATGTCCGGGAGCTTGAGATCGAGAATGATGCAGTCGTACTTGTGCTTCTGCAGTTCGTCCAAGGCTTCTTTGCCGGTCTTGACGGTGGTGGTGTGGACGTCGCCGTTACCGATTAATTCGCGGATGTTTCGGCTCTGGATATCGTCGTCTTCCACCACGAGCAGGTTCTTGACGGGACGTTCGACGAACATCTTGATGTCGCTGAAGGTTTGTTCAAGCGTCTCGCGAATGTGCGTCTTGGTCAGGTAGCCGAGCGCGCCTTGAGCCAGTTCGGGCTGCAAGTCCTCGCACATGCTAATGATATGCACCGGGATGTGGCGCGTGGTGAAGTCGACCTTCAAACGATCGAGCACGCGACGGCCATCGAGGTCGGGCAGGCGCAGGTCGAGCGTGATGGCGTCGGGTTTCAATTCGCGCGCGAGCGACAAGGCCGCCGCGCCGTGGGAGGCGATGACGCCTTTGAAGCCTTTGTTGTGCGCCATTTCGAGCAACAACGCGGCGTAGTGCGGATCGTCTTCGACAATCAGCAGGACGCGGTCGCCCGGATGGATGGACGAACGATCGTCGACGACGCTGAACTCGACCAATTCGGTTGCCGACTCTTCCGCGTTCATCGGCGACAAGGTCGTCATGCGATCGGACGGCGGCAACAGTTGCGGCGGCACAACCGGCATCGGCGCGACGCGCTTGACCGTGCGCATCGGCGCAGGACTCACTGGCAGATACAAGGTGAAGGTGCTGCCTTGACCGAGCGCGCTGGCCAGGCGGATTTCGCCACCGAGCAAGCGTGCAATTTCGCGGCTGATCGCCAGACCGAGGCCGGTGCCGCCGTATTTGCGACTGGTCGAACCGTCCGCTTGTTGGAACGCTTCGAAGATGAGTTGCTGTTTCTCCGGCGCGATACCGATACCGGTATCGGACACGGAGAAGGCAATGACCTGACGCGCGCGATTGAGTGTTTCGCGGTCCTGACTCCAACCTGCCGTCGCGTTGGCGATGCTGAATGTGACCTGGCCTTTTTCGGTGAACTTGAACGCGTTCGAAAGCAGGTTGCGGATAACCTGCTCGAGACGTTGCGAGTCCGTCGTGATGAAGCTCGGCAGGCTCTCGTCGAGATCGAGTTTGATCGCGAGGTTCTTCGACTCGGCGACGTGGCGGAACGTGCGATCCACGTAATCGCGCAAGTCGGTGAAGCGGCGTTCGCCGATTTCGAGCGTGACCGTTCCAGACTCGATCTTGGAGAGGTCGAGAATGTCGTTAATGAGCGTGAGCAGGTCGTTACCGGACGCATGAATGGTCTTGGCGTAATCGACTTGTTTGTTGGACAGGTTGCCTTCGTTGTTGCCGGCGAGGGAGTCGGCAAGAATGAGCAAGCTGTTGAGCGGCGTGCGCAATTCGTGCGACATGTTCGCAAGGAACTCTGATTTGTATTTGGAAGTAAGCGCGAGCTGGTCGGCTTTTTCTTCCAGCGCCTGACGGGCTTGTTCGACTTCGCTGTTCTTGCGTTCGACTTCCGCGTTTTGGTCGGCGAGCAGTTTCGCTTTTTCCTGCAACTGTTCGTTCGTGTTCTGCAATTCTTCCTGGCGGCTCTGGAGTTCTTTGGCCAGTTTTTGCGATTGCTTGAGCAAATCTTCCGTTCGCGTATTGGCCTCGATCGTATTCAACACGATGCCGATGGATTCCATGAGCTGATCAAGGAACGCCTGGTGCGTCGGGCTGAATTGTTCGAACGATGACAGTTCCATAACCGCCTTCACGCCGCCCTCGAACAGAATGGGCAGGACGATGATATTCGTCGGTGGCGCCTGGCCGAGACCCGAACCGATTTGGACGTAATCCGGTGGGGCATTGGTGAGGAGGATGCGTTCCTTCTCGAGCGCAGCTTGTCCGACCAATCCTTCGCCAAGCGCAAACTTGTTGGCGACATGCTTGCGATTGCGATAGGCGTAGCTGGCCAGGAGCTTGAGGAATGGCTCGGTGTGATCTTCGACCGTGCTGCCTTTTGCCTGTTCGTCCTTCGGCGTTTCAACAATGTAGAACACGCCTTGTTGCGCGGAGACGACTTGCGCGAGTTCGGAGAGAATGAGTTTACCGACGGTGAGCATGTCGCGTTGGCCTTGCAACATACGAGTGAACTTGGCGAGGTTGGTCTTGAGCCAGTCCTGCTCGTTGTTCTTGATCGTCGTGTCTTTGAGGTTACGAATCATCTCGTTGATGTTGTCTTTCAACGACGCGACTTCACCGCTGGCATCAACTTGAATGGAACGAGTGAGGTCACCTTTCGTCACCGCCGTCGCCACTTCCGCGATGGAGCGGACTTGGGTAGTTAGATTCGCGGCGAGCTGATTGACGTTATCGGTAAGATCTTTCCACGTACCTGCAGCGCCGGGCACCGAGGCCTGACCGCCGAGTTTTCCTTCGACACCGACTTCGCGCGCCACCGTCGTGACCTGGTCAGCGAAAGTTGCGAGCGTGTCGATCATGCCGTTGATCGTGTCCGCGAGCGCGGCGATTTCACCTTTCGCTTCGACAAGCAGTTTGCGTTTGAGATCGCCGTTCGCGACTGCGGTGACGACTTTCGCAATACCGCGCACCTGGTTGGTCAGGTTACCAGCCATGGAATTCACGTTGTCCGTGAGATCTTTCCATGTGCCGCTGACACCTTTGACTTCCGCCTGGCCGCCGAGGATACCTTCGGTACCGACTTCGCGCGCGACGCGGGTCACTTCAGATGCGAACGAAGAAAGTTGGTCCACCATCGTGTTGACGGTGTTCTTCAGTTCGAGAATCTCGCCTTTAACTTCGACCGTGATTTTCTTGGTCAAGTCGCCGTTCGCCACCGCCGTTGTGACAGTCGCGATGTTACGGACTTGAGACGTCAGATTGGACGCCATGTAGTTCACGTTGTCGGTAAGGTCCTTCCACGTGCCAGCGAGACCGCGCACGTCAGCTTGACCGCCGAGCTTGCCTTCGGTCCCGACTTCGCGGGCGACACGAGTCACTTCCGAGGCGAACGAGCGGAGTTGGTCCACCATCGTGTTGATGGTGTCTTTGAGTTCGAGAATTTCACCTTTGACGTCGACCGTGATCTTTTTGGAAAGGTCACCGGTCGCGACAGCGGTCGTCACCGCTGCGATGTTACGCACTTGAGCGGTCAGGTTGGAGGCCATGGAGTTCACCGAATCGGTGAGGTCCTTCCACGTTCCGGCGACACCCTTGACGTTCGCTTGCACGCCGAGTTTTCCTTCGGTGCCGACCTCGCGCGCGACGCGGGTCACTTCCACCGCGAACGACGAAAGCTGGTCCACCATCGTGTTAACGGTGTTTTTGAGTTCGAGGATTTCGCCTTTGACGTCGACCGTGATCTTCTTGGACAGGTCACCATTGGCGACGGCCGTCGTGACCGCCGCGATGTTACGGACTTGAGACGTCAGGTTTGACGCCATGAAATTCACGTTGTCGGTAAGGTCCTTCCACGTGCCAGCAACACCGCGCACGTCTGCTTGACCACCGAGTTTTCCTTCGGTGCCGACTTCGCGAGCCACACGAGTTACTTCCGCGGCGAACGAACGAAGTTGGTCCACCATCGTATTAATGGTGTTCTTGAGCTGGAGAATTTCGCCTTTGACGTCGACGGTGATTTTCTTGGAAAGGTCACCGGTCGCCACAGCCGTCGTCACGTCTGCAATGTTACGAACTTGCGCGGTAAGGTTACCGGCCATTGAGTTCACCGAGTCCGTGAGATCTTTCCACGTGCCGGCAACACCGCGCACTTCAGCCTGACCACCGAGTTTACCTTCGGTGCCGACTTCGCGTGCGACACGCGTCACTTCCGCCGCGAAGGACGAGAGCTGGTCCACCATCGTGTTGATGGTGTTTTTGAGTTCCAAAATTTCGCCTTTGACGTCGACCGTAATTTTCTTAGACAGGTCTCCGGTCGCGACAGCGGTCGTCACTTCGGCGATATTACTGACCTGGCCGGTGTGGATTGAGGCCATTGAATTTACCGAGTCGGTGAGATCTTTCCACGTGCCCGCGACTCCTTTGACGTTCGCTTGGCCGCCAAGTTTACCTTCGGTACCGACTTCGCGCGCGACACGAGTCACTTCCGCCGCGAAGGACGAGAGCTGGTCCACCATCGTGTTGACGGTGTTCTTCAGTTCCAAAATTTCGCCTTTAACGTCCACCGTGATTTTCTTGGTCAGGTCACCATTCGCAACTGCAGTCGTCACCGCCGCGATGTTACGGACTTGAGACGTGAGGTTGCCTGCCATCGAATTGACGTTGTCGGTCAGATCTTTCCACGTGCCGGCGACGCCTTTGACGTACGCCTGGCCGCCGAGGATACCTTCGGTGCCGACTTCGCGCGCGACACGAGTCACTTCCGAAGCGAATGACGAGAGCTGATCGACCAGCGTGTTGATGGTGTTCTTGAGCTGGAGAATTTCGCCTTTGACGTCGACCGTGATCTTCTTCGAAAGATCGCCCGACGCAACAGCCGTAGTGACTTCCGCAATGTTACGAACTTGCGCGGTCAGGTTACCGGCCATCGAGTTCACCGAGTCAGTGAGGTCTTTCCAGGTGCCGGCGACGCCTTTGACTTCCGCCTGGCCGCCGAGTTTTCCTTCGGTGCCGACTTCGCGTGCGACACGGGTCACTTCCGCCGCGAATGAGGAAAGTTGGTCCACCATCGTATTGACGGTGTTCTTTAGTTCCAAAATTTCACCTTTAACGTCGACGGTGATTTTCTTCGAGAGGTCGCCGTTAGCCACAGCAGTCGTGACCGCCGCGATGTTACGAACTTGGGACGTCAGGTTGGACGCCATGAAGTTCACTGAGTCAGTAAGGTCTTTCCACGTTCCAGAAACACCTTCGACTTTCGCCTGACCGCCGAGGATACCTTCGGTGCCGACTTCGCGCGCCACGCGCGTCACTTCAGACGCAAACGAACGGAGCTGACCCACCATCGTGTTAATGGTGTCTTTGAGTTCCAAAAATTCGCCTTTGACGTCGACCGTAATTTTCTTGGTTAAGTCACCGTTAGCCACCGCCGTCGTCACCGTCGCGATGTTAAGCACCTGAGACGTGAGGTTCGACGCCATCAGATTGACGTTATCGGTCAAGTCCTTCCACGTGCCGGCGACCCCTTTAACTTTCGCCTGACCGCCAAGTTTACCTTCGGTACCGACTTCGCGCGCTACGCGCGTCACTTCAGAGGCGAACGCGGAGAGCTGGTCCACCATTGTATTAACCGTTCGCGCTGTGCGGGAAAATTCACCCTCCAGTTTACGACCTTCGATATCGACCGCCATCGTTTGCGAAAGGTCACCTTTGGCGACAGCGCCGATGACGCGCGCCGTTTCAGAAATCGGGTGCGCCAAGCAGTTAATCAGCGTGTTAACCGAATCGATGCGTTGCGCCCATTCCCCGGTAACGTGACCGGTGGCAAGACGTTCGTTGATTTTACCTTCGTGACCAACCAGTCGGCTGATGCGGTTCAGGTCGCGCGTGGATTGCGACATGATGTCGGCGACGTCGTTGAAGGCTTCCGCGACTTTCCCGCCGACGCCCAGCCAATGCACGGGCAGGCGCACGGAAAAATCGCCGCGCTTGAAAGCGGTCAGCGCGGAAAGCACTTGGCGATGATCGATATCGTCCGCAACGATGGCAGCGACGGCGCGAGCGCGATGGGCTTTGCCATTGCCGTTATCGTTGCCATTGCCATTCACACCATTACTGCGACCGTTCGCACCGGAGCGCGTGCGGCCGTTGGTGGATGACGAGATGGTTGCCGAGTCGAGTTTGACCGCTTTAGCGGAGGGAGACAGCGGCTTCTTCCCGTTCTTCGTAATCAGTAAATTTGGCATAATCGGGGTACAATTTTGCAACGGCTATCGTTGAGCATGTCGGCGTTAAAGAACATCGGGTAGGTAACGACCTAATTGTCAGTAAGATGACTGAGACAACCGTTAGGTGTTTCACCGAGGACACGACAGGGCCAACCTCGCAACCGTTTAGTAGGCAGCATCAGGTCGAGGGCCGGCGCGGAGCGCTTTTTGCGCCGAGGGTTGCTTTGACCCGCTCCACGCCTTAGAGTCTTTTCAAAATATGGGTCAGCGACGTGAAGCGCGTGAACGCGCAGTGCAATTTTTGTTTCAGCATGATCTCAATCCACCAGCAATGATGGATGAGGCGCTTGACCATTTTTGGGAAACGCAACGCGCCCCGGCTATCGCTGAAGAAAAAGGCCCGGCCACCTGGGGGCAAAAGACGGAATTGCCACCGATCAGCGCGGAAGAAGCGTCCACCCGTTTGTTTGCCGACCGCTTGATTCGTGGCGTGCTCGAGAATCGCGACGCCCTCGACGTGAGAATCAAAGAACACGCGGCTAACTGGGACATGCACCGTATGGCGGTGGTGGATCGTAATATTTTGCGTCTCGCCGTTTACGAAATGTTGTATCGCGACGATATCCCGCCGGTCGTGAGCATCAACGAAGCCGTCGATATTGCGAAGAAATTTTCCACACAGGATAGCGGCAAATTTGTTAACGGAATTTTGGACAAAATCAAAGGTGAGCTGATGAGGCCGGCTCGGATTGTGAAATAGCCGCATGTTCGCCGACCTTCACCTTCACACCAATTTCTCAGACGGCACATTTACGCCGGAAGAGTTGGCCGATCGCGGCCAGAAGGCAGGGTTGGGTGCGATGTCTTTGACGGATCACGATACGGTTGAAGGTTGCGCGCGCATGGCCGCAGCCTGCGCGGGACACGGGATTCGCTTCATCAGCGGCACCGAACTGACGGCTGAAATCGAGGGCAACGAAGTCCATCTTCTTGGATATTTCATTGATGTTGAAAACCCGAAGCTGCTCGGGGAGATGAAGAAATATCAGACCGTTCGCCAAAGCCGCATTCACGAGATGGTAAAGAAGCTAAACGAGCTCAATATACCGTTAAAGGCCGAAACAGTTTTTAAACTCGCGAATTGCCAGTCTCCGGGGCGTCCGCATGTTGGCCGCGCGCTCGTGCAGGAAGGTTATTGCGCGAACATGGACGAAGCGTTTGATCGATTTCTGAAAAAGCATCGGCCTGCGTTTGTGCCGAAGATGCGCGTTTCGGCGTTGGATGCAATCGAACTGGTCCACAACGCTGGCGGGTTAGCAGTGATGGCGCATCCGGGATTGAACCGGACTGATGAATTGATTCCGAGCATGGTCGATCAAGGTTTGGACGGCATCGAGTGTTATCACACCAAGCATTCGCCCTCGACCAGCGAACATTATTTGAAGATCGCCGCGCGCTATAATTTATTGGTCACGGGCGGTTCGGATTGCCACGGTTACAGCAAAGGCAAGCCGCTCATCGGCACGGTGAAATTGGCCGGCGATCATTTGGAAAAACTTATTGCTGCACACGAAGCGCGGAAAAATCCGCGCCGATAGCAAGCACCTCGAGGTCATCGGCATGTTAGGACTATTCAAGAAGTTCAAGGACGGCTTACAGAAGACGCATTCCAAGCTCACGCACGAGATCAAACGCATCGTCACTTCGTCGCCGAAAATGACGGCGGCGACGCTGGAGGATTTGGAAGCGGCGTTGATTGCGGCGGACCTCGGCATGGCCATGACGAGCGAAATCGTTACGGCGGTGAAGAAGGCTTACGAAACGCAGGGGAGCGCGGGTCTGGATGTTTTTGCGATCGCCAGCGCGGAAGTGACAAAAAGTTTATCGACGGCTGACCCGACGTTAAAGCGAGTTCCCGGGGTGACGGTCATTTCCGTCGTCGGCGTGAACGGCACTGGAAAAACGACATCGGCCGCGAAGCTTGCGTATTCCGTAAAACAAGACGGAGGACTCGCGATGCTCGGGGCTTGCGACACATTCCGCGCGGCAGCGGTTGAGCAATTAAAAGTTTGGGGCGAGCGGTTGAATATCGAAGTCGTCGCTGGCGCGCCGAACGCGGATCCAGCGGCGGTCGCGCATGACGCCATCACCGCAGCGCAGGCGCGCAACGCACAATATCTCTTCATCGATACCGCCGGCCGTTTGCACACCAAACACAACCTGATGCAGGAACTTCAGAAAGTTCACCGCGTCATGGACAAAAAACTTCCCGGCGCACCGCACGAAACTCTCCTTGTGCTCGATGCCACGACTGGCATGAACGCGCTGAATCAAGCGCGCGAATTTCACAAAGCCGTCAAACTCACCGGCCTTGTCGTGACGAAACTCGACGGCACCAGCAAAGGCGGCATGGTCGTCGCGATTCAAAAAGAACTTGGGTTGCCAATCAAGTTCGTCGGCCTCGGCGAAAAGGCCGAAGACCTGCAGCCATTCGACGCTAAACAATTCGCGGACGCTTTGTTCGAAAAGGATTAGCCGTGCCTGCGACGGACATATTAATGATGCGCCGCGCCCTCAAGTTGGCGCAACGCGCTTACGGCGCGACTTCTCCAAACCCAATGGTCGGCGCTGTTTTGGTGAAGGCCGGAAAAATTATCGGCGAAGGCTGGCATCATCGCGCGGGGTTGCCTCATGCGGAAATCGAGGCGCTTCGCGATGCAGAGCGAAAGGGCCACAACCCAAAAGGCGCGACATTCTACGTCACGCTCGAACCTTGTTCGACACACGGCCGAACACCGCCTTGCAGCGATGCGTTGATTAAGGCCGGGATCAAACGACTCGTTACCGGCGCTATCGATTCAAATCCGACACATGCCGGCAACGGGCTCAAAATCTTGCAGCGCGCGAAAATCGCCGTCACTTCTGGCGTCCTCGAAACCGAATGCACGAGGCTCAATGAGGCCTTCAATCATTGGATCATCCATCGCACTCCGTTCGTTATTGTTAAATCGGCGATGTCGCTCGATGGCCGCATTGCGACTAAAACCGGCGAATCCAAATGGATCACCAATGATAAATCGCGCGCAGTGGGAATGAAAATTCGCGCTGGGTCAGACGCCATTATCGTCGGGATCAACACAGTTCTTCGCGACAATCCAAGCCTGACCGTTCGCGGCGAATACGCTTCGAAACGAACCTTTCCGTTGCGCCGAATCGTTTTGGATCCGTCGGCCAGAATTCAACTCGATGCAAAACTGCTCATCGACGAATTTAAAACAGCCACAACAGTTGTCGTTTCTGGATCAGCGCCGAAACGCAAAATCGAAACACTCCGCAAACGCGTCAATGTAATCGTCGCTCCGGAGCGTCGCGGCAAAATCGATATACGGTGGTTGCTCAAGAAACTTGGACAGGAAAATGTCACCCAATTGCTCATCGAAGGCGGCGGCGAAACGAATGCGCACTTTTTGCTGAATGGTTTTGCGCATCGGGTTGCATTTTTTTTCGCGCCGATCGTCATCGGCGGACGCGAAGCGCCTCGGGCGGTGGGCGGGGACGGCATTTTGAAACTCGAAGACAAGATTGTTTTAGAGGACGTCGAATGGCATAGCTTGGGAGGCGACCTACTCTTGAACGCGAGAGTGAAAGCGCGCTGATATGTTCACAGGCATCGTTGAAGAAACGGGAAACGTGGAAAAAATCGAGCCGCTCAAAAACGGCATTCGGCTGCTCGTCAGCAGCCGCGTCTGCGCGCGCGGCCTGAAACAGGGCGACAGCGTGGCCGTCAATGGCTGCTGTTTAACGGCCGAAAAAATGACCAGGCGTGCGGGTAAAAAGGTTATTCAATTTTCACTGCTCGCCGAAACGTGGAACCGCACCAACCTGCAATTCGCGAAGCCAGGCAATGTCCTCAACCTTGAGCGCCCGTTGCGTGCTGATGGTCGTTTTGGTGGACATTTTGTCACGGGCCACATCGATGGCACCGGTAAGATCATCCGTTGGGAACCGTCGGGCAAAGATTACGTGTTGGACATCAGCGCTCCGCCGGAAATTCTCCGTTACATCGTGCAAAAAGGCTCAATCGCTGTCGATGGCATCAGCCTGACTGTTGCGGACGTGAACAAAAAATCGTTCCGCGTCTGGATCATTCCGCACACTTACAAAGTGACGGCATTGCACGAACGCAAAGTCGGCGAAGCGGTGAATCTCGAGGCCGATATGCTTGGCAAATACGCCGAGCGCTTTGCTACCTTCCGGAAGACTTAAATTCCGAATCCGATTGGTTGCGGAACTTCGGGTCTCTCTTCGTGTGTGGTTCAATCGTGCGAACGCGCGTCTCCGGGACCGTGTAAGATTTGCCCGACATGTTCTTAAAAATGTAGACGCCTCTGTCCGGGTCCAGCTTCGGTTTGCTCACGCTAGTGTACTGCGAGCCATTGTTAAGTGTAACGTCGTAACTGCTCTTGCAGCCGACGAACAACACTGCGGCGAAACCGATTGTGATGAGTTTTTTCATACGTGAGAACTTGTGAACCTCTTCGAGACAGAGTCATGCTCCGCACCACCTGCGTCAATCATTTCCGGCATCCCTGATCAAAGCAAATGGTCGACGGCCTCAATGAAGCCGTCGACCAAATTGTCTGACGTTCGAGCGATGCAGGGGTACCTGCAAGACGCTTAGAACTTGAAGATCAGATTGGCTGCGACCATGAGGTCGTTTTTCTTCGAGCCGGTAGGGCCGGAGACTCCTCCGACTGCGGCGGTGGCGGCGTCAGCCTGAGCTGGCGAAAGAGTTCCACCGAACGGACGACTGCCGTCGGCAGCGTGATCCCAGCGGACTTCGATGCGGCTGATGACATTGGCCCACAGGTCATATTCAAACGTGCCAGTGAGCGCGATGACTTTGGTGAACGGCTCGTTGTTGAATGTTGTTCCAGCGTTAGATGCGCCAAAAGACGCAGTGGTCGTTCCAGCCAAGAGACCCAATCCTGCGCCGCGACCGTATTCACCACGCAAATGCAAACTGGCTTTGTCGGTGAACTGATATTTTGCGTAGCCTGCGACGGTATACATATATCCCGTGTCGACTCCGCCGATGTCGCAATGGTTCATGGAATCCCACGCCGCGCCGACAGTCAGGTTGGTAATGGGCAAGCTGATCGTGCCACCGACATACAGATGCGTGCGATCATGCGTCACTGCACCCGGACCGTAATCCAGGCCGACGGCAAGGGTCGAACCACTGAACGATCCCCAATTCGTGGGAGCCGTGAGCGTGAGCAAGCTGACAATCGCTTTCTTGCTTTCGGCACGAGGACTCTTCGCATTGATCGGACCGGTCGTGACCGTGTTCGCAACGCCGACATCCAACAACATCGAATCGCAGAAGCGATATTCACCGAGTAAGCCGGTGTGTTCAGTAGGCTCGACAGACCACCCATACGAACGGGTGAAGTTATCGTTCTTGTAGGCGTCGTTACTTTCGTAACCGATAACGGTGTCCCAACGACCCATTTTGAATGTGAGTCCGTTTCCGACGGGCGCATGCAGTGACACGTAAGCCTGGCGGATGTTCTCACCGATTCCGCTGCCGATCACACCCGATCCGGTCACACCCGGGGCGTCTGGCCCAAACATCAAATCAACTGCGTAACCCGCAGCCCATCCTTCGTCAGACAACGGCTTCTCGATATTCAAGGCGACTGAATCCAAATTAAAACCATCGCGACGCGACGGAATATTGAAGCCGAACGGAGCGGGATTGGCGTTGCCCGTGCCCGGGTTCCAAATCGCAGAAGTGTCCACATAACCGCTGATCGTCGTCGCGGATAACGCCGTCAACAACGGCGTGGTTTTCGCCTCTTCAGCTTGAACGATTGCAGGGGTGAACGACGCGGCAATCAGAATCGCGCCGCACAATTTTTTCATTTCCATATACAGGGAGTTGGCTTTTCTTTTTTGGTTTTGATTAAAATCGCACCTCGAACAATCAGACCGGGGCCTCGAAAGACCCCGGTCCAACATGCACTGAGGAACTCTGTTCACCTCCAAGCAGGGGGCGTACCATCGTGTCAACAGAACTTTACCACGCAGTAAATCAACAACTTACGTAAACCCTTTCAATTTCGGCTGAACAACTCTGCACAGGATGGTTAAAAACGCTCAAGTTCATCGGGCGAAAAAATCCATGTTTCATCTGCGCTCAATCCGTGGCTACACTTCACGTCAATAAATGAACAGTGCGACATTGTTAGCTTATGCGGGCGCGGGTTTGGCTGCTCTTCTCGCGGTGGTAGTTATCCGCGAACAACGTCGCTCGATCGCGCATTGGTGCTTCGCGCTCGGCATGCTTTTGGTTGCCGTTGAGAACGTCTTTGTTGCTCTCACACTTGAATCGTTCGACATCAACGAAATCGCGCAATGGCAATACTTGCGGTTGATCACCGTCTCCCTGTCACCGGTCCTGTGGCTGATTTTTAGTCTTACCTACGCGCGCGGCAATTACCGCGACTTTCTCTCGCGTTGGCGGGCGGTTTGGGTCGCCTCTGCAATCGTGCCGATCGCCGCGGCATTGTGGATAGGCGTGCGACACCAGGCGCTCATCATCGCACCGCAAATCAAGGTGCAGGAATGGATTCTTCGCCTGAACATCTCCGGCAGCGTGCTCAATATTGCCGTTCTGCTTTCGACAATTCTCTCCCTCATCAACCTCGAACGCACCTTTCGCGATTCCGTTGGCACGATGCGTTGGCGCATCAAATTTATAGTGCTCGGTGTTGGCCTATTCCTCGCGGTGCGCGCTTACACCACAAGCCAGGTGCTGCTGTTCCGGTCAATCGATCCGCAACTGTTGCAAATCAATAGCGCCGCTCTTTTGCTCGGATGCCTTGTCATCACCCGGTCACTGTTCCGCCCCGGGCATTTCGATCAAAACGTTTACCCGTCGAAGAATGTATTACACAACTCCCTCACCGTTGTGGTCACCGGCGTTTACCTGCTGATTGTCGGAGTTCTCGCCAAAGTCATTACTTACCTCGGCAGCAGTTCCGCCGGGTTCACGGAAAAAGCGCTCGCGGTTCTCATCACTGTCGTGGGCATAACTGTGTTGCTTACGTCGGAGCGCGTCCGGCATTGGACTCGCCGTTTCTTCAGTAGTCATTTTCAACGACCGCTCTACGATTATCGAAAAGTCTGGAAAACTTTCACCGATGCCACCGCCTCACGCGTGGAACAATCCGAGTTAAGCAGTGCTGTTGCGAAGATGCTGTCCGAATTGTTCCAGGCGCTTTCAGTTAGCATTTGGATTGTCGACGAAGCCAACCAGAGCATCACCAACGCTGCTTCAACGTCACTCTCGCAACAAAGCAGCGAAACCATTCGGCCCACGCGCGAAGAATCCTTCGCTATTATCACAGCGATGCGCAGCAATCCCGATCCGCAAGATATCGATGCGCGCAACGAGGACTGGGCCGCGACGCTCCGCCGCTGTCACCCCAACCAATTCAAACAAGGCGGCCATCGCGTGGCCGTATCGATGAACGCGGGCGGCGAGCTTTTGGGTATCATCATCCTTGGCGACCGTGTCAGCGAAGTGCCATTCGTATTGCAGGATTTCGAAATTCTAAAAACAATCGCGGACCAAACCGCCGCCACCTTGCGCAACATTCAACTGTCGCAACGGCTCGCTCAGGGCAAAGAAATGCAGGCGTTCCAAACCATGTCGACCTTCTTCGTGCATGATTTGAAAAATACCGCGTCGACATTGTCGTTAATGCTCCAGAATCTTCCCGTTCACTTCAACGACCCGGCTTTCCGCGAAGACGCGCTGCGCGGCATTGGCAAAACGGTAAATCATATCAACGATCTCATTCGGCGCCTGAGCATGTTGCGGGAACAAATGCCCGTGCGCCCTGTCGAAACTGACCTGAACAAATTGGTGCAAGAGGCATTAAAGTGCGTCGAAGGCGCGGCGGGCATTGAGGTGTCTTCGAACTTTGCTCCCCTGCCCTCCATTTCGATTGATCCCGAGCAGGTGCAAAAAGTTGTGACCAACCTGCTGCTCAACTCGAAGGAATCGATGACTGCCGGAAAAATCGAAGTGCAGACCGCGCAACAAACCGGTTGGGCCGTGATTACCGTGAGCGATACCGGCGCTGGCATGACGCCTGAGTTCATGACCAAACAGCTCTTCCGCCCTTTTCAAACCACGAAGAAGCAAGGCATCGGGATTGGGATGTTTCAGAGTCGGATGATTGTCGAAGCGCACGGCGGCCGCATGGAAGTGCAAAGTGAACTCGGCAAAGGGACAACGTTCCGCGTTCTGTTTCCGTTTACGTCAAAGGCCACTTAGCCTCGCTTTTATGCAGAGACGCAGAGATTAACCCCACTTCTCGGTCTTCATCTGTTCCTTCGGAACTTTTAGTTCTTTCAGGACTAGATTCTCTGTCGCTTCGACTAATGCGTTCGGGCCGCACGCGTAGAACACGGTGTTCGGCAGGTCGGTGACGTGGCTGCGGACCCAATCAGCGTCGATGCGACCACGACGGCCTTCCCATGGATGAGAGGCGTCGAGACGCGTGCAGGTG